>NZ_JBMOWY010000074.1:0-50230 GCF_049310345.1 Stenotrophomonas sp. GZD-301
CGGCCCTATACTTGGGGGTCATGTCGACCGCCGATCCCGTCTTTCTGCTGTTCACCACCTGCCCCGACGTGGCCTGCGCCACGCGGCTGGCACACGCGCTGGTGGACGAACGCCTGGCGGCCTGCGTGACCCGCCTGGACGGCGCGCACTCGACGTACCGCTGGCAGGGCCAGATCAACGAGGACCCGGAGGTCCAGCTGCTGATCAAGACCACCGGCTCCCGCCTGGACGCGGCCATCGCCCGCGTGCAGGCCCTGCATCCGTATGAACTCCCCGAGTGCATTGCGGTCGAAACCCGCGCCGGCCTACCGGCGTACCTGGATTGGATTCGGGCGCAGACCCGTGAGGAAAGTGATTGATGACGCTGCTTCGTCGTGTTGCCGCGCTGTGCGCGCTGCTGGTGCTGTCCCTGCCCGCCTGGGCCGTCAGCGAGAAAGACCTGCTTCCGGTGGACGAGGCGTTCGGGCTGACCGCGCAGGCGCGCGACCGCGACCGCATCGAGGTGCGCTGGTCCATCGCCCCGGGTTATTACCTGTATCGCCACCGCACCACGGTCAAGCCCGAGGCCGGCTTCGCCGCCGACGCGCTGCAGATGCCGGCCGGCAAGAAGCATCACGATGACTTCTTCGGCGAAGTGGAAACCTACCGCGAGCGCCTGGTCGCGGTCCTGCCCGGCAAGGCCGCCGATGGCACCGATACCGTCACCCTGGAAGTGCGTTACCAGGGCTGCGCCGACGCCGGCGTCTGCTACCCGCCGCAGAAGCGCACGCTGCAGGTGAAGCTGCCGGGCGCCGCAGCGGGCCGCACCGATGCTCCCGCCGCGCTGCCTGCCGCCGCGCCGGGCGCTGCCTTCAACACTCCGCTGTCCGGCGGCCTGCGCCTGCCCGGCATGGCCGCCAGCCAGGCGCTGCCACTGCCCTCGGAAAAGGCCTTCGGCTTCGATGCGATCGTTGGCGACGGCAACACCGTGCTGCTGCGCTTCAGCCCCGCGCCGGGCTACTACCTGTATCGCGACCGCACCTCGCTGAAGCTCGAAGGCGCTGCCGGCATCCGTGCGGACAAGCCGCAGTGGCCGGCCGCACGCTCGCACCGTGACGAGCATTTCGGCGACGTGGCCGTGTATTTCGACCAGATCGACGTGCCGCTGCCGCTGCACCGCAGCCGTCCCGACGCGGCCGATGCCACCCTGGTGATCACCTTCCAGGGCTGCCAGACCGACGGCATCTGCTACCCGCCGATGACCCGGCGGGTGAAGCTGTCGCTGCCGGCGGGCAAGGTCAATGGCACCAGCAGCGATGCCAGCGTCAAGCAGGAGGTGATCGCCCCGCTGCCCAGCCGCGACAAGCGTGCGCTGGCGCGCGACCGTGCCGACAACGGCATCGCCACCCAGCCGATGCTGATCCGCCCCAATGAACCGGTGCTGCCGGTGGCCGAGCAGGCCGCCCCCGACGCCAGCGCCGACAACGCGCTGCGCACGCCGCCGCCGGGCAGCAACGACACCACGCCGACCAGCCTGGTGGTGGCGCTGCTGCTGTCCCTGCTGGGCGGGCTGATCCTCAACCTGATGCCGTGTGTCCTGCCGATCCTGTCGCTGAAGGTGCTGGGCGTGGCGCAGAGCGGGGAAAGCCGCCAGCGCGCGCGCAGCCATGCGCTGTGGTACACCGCCGGCGTGCTGGTCGCGTTCGCCGCGATCGGCGGGCTGGTGCTGGCCCTGCGCGCGGCCGGCCAGGCCGCAGGCTGGGGCTTCCAGCTGCAGCATCCGTGGTTCATCGCCGCACTGGTCTACCTGATGTTCGCCGTTGGCCTGAGCCTGTCCGGGGTGTTCACCCTGGGCGGCAGCCTGGGCGGCATCGGCCAGTCGCTGGCCTCGCGCAGCGGGCCGATGGGCGATTTCTTCACCGGCGTACTGGCCTGCGTGGTCGCCAGCCCGTGCGTGGCCCCGTTCATGGGCCCGGCGCTGGGCTTTGCCTTCACCGCGCCGGCACCGCAGGCGATGCTGGTGTTCCTGGCACTGGGCCTGGGCCTGGCGCTGCCGTTCCTGCTGATCGGCTTTGTGCCGTCGCTGGCACGTCGCCTGCCGCGCCCGGGGGCGTGGATGGAAACGCTCAAGCACGTGCTGGCCTTCCCGATGTACGGCACCGCGATCTGGCTGCTGTGGGTCCTGGGCCAGCAGCGCGGCGTGGATGCGATGACCCTGGTGCTGGGCGGCCTGGTGGTCCTGGCGCTGGCGCTGTGGTGGTTCGAGCGCAGCCGCTGGCGCAGCCAGCGCGTGGCCGGCCTGCTGGCCACGCTGCTGATCCTCGCCGCGCTCTACCCGGTGTGGGGCGTCACCCGTCTGGCACCGCCGGCCAAGGCCGCGCAGGTGGCCAGCGACAACGTGGTGGCCTACTCCCCGCAGATGCTCGATCGCCTGCGTCAGGACAACCGCGTGGTGTTCGTCAACATCACCGCCGACTGGTGCGTGACCTGCAAGGCCAACGAGCGCACGGTGCTGGCCACCCATGCCTTCGAGGACACCCTGCGCCGCACCAACGCGGTGTACATGCGCGGCGACTACACCAACGTGGACGAGCAGCTCACCGCCTTCCTCAACGAGCACAAGGCCGTGGGCGTGCCGTTGTATGTGGTGTACGGCCCCGGCGCTCCGCCGACCGTGCTGCCGACCGTGCTGACCCAGGCCATCGTCGAAGAAGCCCTGCTGCGCACCGCGCGATGAGCATGCGGCTGCCACGCCGGTATCTGGTGGTGGCCGCCCTGGCGGCCGCCGCCGGCATCGCCGCCGGTACCTGGCTGCATGGCACGCCACCCAACGCCGTACCGGCCCCATCGCGCGAGGCGCCGGTGGCCGGCCCCGGTGATCGTCTGCCGGCGATCACCCTGCCCGATCTGGATGGCCGCCCGGTTGACCTGTCGCGCTTTGCCGGGCGACCGCTGCTGATCAACGTGTGGGCCAGCTGGTGCGGCCCGTGCGTGGAGGAAATGCCGGTGCTGGCCGCGTTCGCCGCCGCACAACCGGCCGACGGCGTGCAGGTGCTCGGGCTGGCCCTGGACACCGCCGAGGGCGTGCGCACATTCCTGGCGCAGGTGCCGGTGGACTACCCGATCGTGCTCGATACCCCGGGCCCGGCCGACGCCAGCGTGCGGCTGGGCAATGCCCAGGGGCTGCTGCCCTACACCGTGCTGGTGGATGCACAGGGGCGCATCGTCAAACAGAAGCTGGGGCCCTTCGCCCACGGCGAGATCGAGGCCTGGGCCGACACGCCCTGACTGACCGGCATGTTCAAGTCCCTTGTGTTCCAGCTGCACTGGCTGTTGGGCATCACCGCCGGCACCGTGCTCGCGGTGATGGGCCTGACCGGCGCCACGTTGGCGTTCGAAGACGAGATCATGCGCGCGGCAAATCCGGCCTTCGCGCACGTTGCCGCGCAGCATGATGCCGGTGCGCAGCCGCTGGAACTGACCACACTGGTGCCGATGCTGCAGCAGGGGCAGGCGCGTGAGATGCAGCGCCTGCGCGTGGACGCCACCGGCAAGCGCCTGTCGGTGGCACGCTTCGCGGGCGGCCAGGAACACTGGCGCTACTTCGATCCCTATACCGGCGCGCCGCTGGACGATCTGCGCGGGCTGGGCTTTTTCGCCTTCGTCGAAGACCTGCACCGGCACCTGGCCAGCGGCGAGCGCGGCAGTCTGGTCACCGGCAGCTGCGCGATCGCGCTGGTGTTCTTCTGCCTGTCCGGCCTGTACCTGCGCTGGCCGCGCCGGTGGTGGCACTGGCGCACCTGGCTGGCAGTGGAATGGGCACGCAGCGGGCGCAGCTTCCTGTGGAGCCTGCATTCGGTGGTGGGCACGTGGGTCCTGCTGGTGTACCTGATGATCGCGCTGACCGGGTTGTGGTGGTCGTTCGACTGGTACCGCAGCGGCGTCACCCGGCTGCTGGGCGGCACCGATACCGGGCAGCGCGTGGCACCGGTCGGGCGCGGCGCGCTGGATCTGCACAAGGTCCAGGCCACGCTGTATGCGCTGGACGGCGTGCGTGGCGGCTACATCGACCTGCGCTTCCCCGCGAAGCCCGGCACGCCGCTGACCGCACGCGTGCAGGGCGACAACGCCGCGCACGACCGCGCGCAGGACCTGGTGCAGCTCGACCCCGCCAGCGGCGCCCTGCTCGACTATGCGCCCTATGCCGGCCAGGATGCGGGCGGCAAGGCGATGGTCAGCGTGTTCGCGCTGCACTCGGGCAGCTTCTTCGGGCTGCCCGGGCGCATTGTGGTGATGCTCTCCAGCCTGTGCATGCTGGTGTTCTTCATCACCGGCTGGATGCTGTATCTGGACCGCCGCCGGAAAAAGCGCGAGGTACGCGCTTCGCGCCTGCCGCTGGCCACCGCACCGGGCGATGGGCAGGCGTGGCTGGTGGCATTCGCCAGCCAGAGCGGGTTCGCCGAACAGCTGGCCTGGCGCGCCGCCGCGCAGCTGCAGGCGGCCGGGTTGACGGTGCAGGTGCGCCCGTTCGGGCAGCTGGATGACGCCGCCCTGCAGCAGGCACGCAGGGCGTTGCTGGTCATCAGTACGTTCGGCGATGGCGAGGCACCGGATGCCGCGCGTGCCGCCGAACGCCGCCTGCTGACGCGATCGCTGCCGCTGGCGGGCCTGGACTACGCCCTGTTGGGCCTGGGCGATCGCGAGTACGCCCGTTTCTGCGGTTTCTCGCGCAGCGTGGACGCCTGGCTGCAGGCGCAGGGTGCGCAGCGCCTGTTCGCCCCGGTGGAGGTGGACCGCGAGGACCCGCAGGCGCTTGCGCGCTGGCAACAGCAGCTCGCCGAGATCAGCGGCATCGACGATCACGCACCGTTGCCCCTGCAGCCCGCGCTGCAGGCATGGACGCTGCACGCACGCCACCTGCTCAACGCGGGCAGCGCAGCGGGGGCGATCTGGCAGGTGGCGCTGCTCCCGCCGGCCCACACGCACTGGCAGGCCGGCGACATTCTCGAGGTGGCGCCGCGCCATGACGCCGCGCATGTCCGCGCGGTGCTGGCCAGGCACGGACTGGACCCGGCACAGCCGATCACGCTGGACGACACCGCCACGACGCTGGGCGACGCTGCGGCAGGGCGCGTGCTGCCCGACACCGCCACGCCGGTGGCTGACGCCACTGCCTGGGTGACCGCGCTGCCGCGGCTGCCGCATCGCGACTACTCCATCGCCTCGGTGCCCGGCGACGACCACCTGCACCTGGTGATCCGCGTGACGGCGCTGCCCGATGGCCGGCATGGTCTGGGCTCGGGCTGGCTGTGCGTGCACGCGGAGACCGATGGCACCGTGCACGCGCGCGTGCGCCGCAACACCGGCTTCCACCGCCATCCCGAACACGCGCCGATGCTGCTGATCGGCAACGGCACCGGCATTGCCGGGCTGCGCAGCCTGCTGCGTGAGGCGGCCGCGCAGGGCGACCGCGGCCACTGGCTGGTGTTCGGCGAACGGACCCGCGCCCACGATCATCTCTACCGCGACGAGATCGCCACCTGGCAGCAGGACGGGCATCTGGCCCGCGTCGACCTGGCCTTCTCGCGCGATGCCGACGGCGGCGGCTACGTGCAGCACCGCCTGCGTGACGCGGCCGGAGCCGTGCAGGCCTGGGTGGCGATGGGCGGCAGCGTGTACGTCTGCGGCTCGCTGCACGGCATGGCCGAGGGCGTGGATGCGGTCCTGCGCGAGGTACTCGGCGAGGACACGGTGGACCGCCTGCTCGACGACGGCCGCTACCGCCGCGACGTGTACTGAGCCGCGGCGGAAGGCCGGTAGACCGGCGTCACTCGAACCAGCGGCGCAGGTAACGCGCGGTGGCGCCGTGGCGCGCGCGGCTCACCTGCGCAGGCGTGCCTTCGGCCACGATCGTGCCGCCCGCCTCACCCGCCCCCGGGCCGATGTCGATCACCCAGTCGGCATCGGCGACCACGCGCAGATCGTGTTCGACCACCACCACGCTGTTGCCCGCGTCCACCAGCCCGTGCAGCTGCGCCATCAGCTTGTCCACATCGGCCGGATGCAGGCCGGTGGTCGGCTCGTCGAGCACGTACAGCGTGCTGCCGCGCTGGCTGCGCTGCAGCTCGGTGGCCAGCTTGATGCGCTGCGCCTCGCCCCCGGACAGCTCGGTGGCCGGCTGGCCCAGGCGCAGGTAACCCAGCCCGATATCGCGCAGCAGCTGCAGCGGCCGCTGCACGGCGGGCTCATCGGCAAAGAACGCGAGCGCTTCCGCCACGGTCATCGCCAGCACCTGCGCGATGTTGCGACCGTTCCACTGCACCTCCAGCGTGCGGGCGTTGTAGCGCTGCCCGTGGCAGGTCGGGCACGGCGCATACACGCTGGGCATGAACAGCAGTTCCACATGCACAGAGCCTTCGCCTTCGCAGGTGTCGCAGCGGCCCTGGGCGACGTTGAACGAGAAGCGCCCGGCACCGTAGCGGCGTGCCTTGGCCATGCGCGTGGCCGCGAACAGGCGGCGCACGTGGTCGAACAGGCCGGTGTAGGTGGCCAGGTTGGAGCGCGGTGTGCGTCCGATCGGCTTCTGGTCGACATTGACCAGCCGGGTGATCCCATCCACATCGCCCTGCAGCCGCCCACGCGTGCGCACGATGGTGTTCGGCTGCGGCAGATCGCTGTCGCTCTCTTCCACCGCCGGCTCGTGGCCGAGGTGCTCGCCGACCAGCTCCACCAGCGCCTGGCTGACCAGGCTGGACTTGCCGGAGCCGGACACGCCGGTCACTGCGGTGAACGCACCCAGCGGAAAACGCGCGTCCAGCCCTTTCAGGTTGTTGCGATGCAGCCCGCGCAGGGCCAGCCAGCCCGATGGCGGGCGCGGCGTGCGGCGTGGCGTTGCGTGATCCTCAAACAGGTACGGCGCGGTCACCGACGCGGCGACCGTGCGCAGGCCGTCCGGCGGCCCGCTGTACAGCACCTGCCCGCCCTGCTCGCCGGCGCCGGGGCCGACATCGACCAGCCAGTCGGCGCGGCGCAGCATCTCCAGGTCGTGTTCAACCACGAACAACGTGTTGCCGGCGGCCTTGAGCTGGTCCAGCGCACGATGCAGTGCTTCGCCGTCGGCGGGGTGCAGGCCGGCGGTAGGCTCATCGAGCACGTAGACCACGCCGAACAGGCTGGAGCGGATCTGTGTGGCCAGGCGCAGCCGCTGCAGCTCGCCCGGCGACAGCGTGGGCGTGGCGCGGTCCATCGACAGATAGCCCAGGCCAAGATCTTCCAGGGTACCGATGCGATCGACCAGGTCGCGCGCGATGCGCTGGGCGGCGATGCGCTTCTCTTCGGACAGGTCCGGGGTACGACGCACGTCGCTGCCGCCGGCATGCGCGTTGCCCCCTGCCGCCACGCGCTGGGCCGTGGCCTTGCGCCCCGCCGCGCGGCTGCGCGAGGCGCGCGCCACCGGCACCTCGAAACGCCCCTCTGCGGCCGGACGCAGCACCTGCGCCATCGCCGCGAGCGACAGCTGCGACAGCGCGCCGATGTCCAGGCCCGCGAACGTGACCGACAGCGCCTCGCGCTTGAGGCGCTTGCCCTCGCACACCGGGCAGGCCGCGCCGATCATGTAGCGTGCCACGCGCTTCTTCATCATCGCGCTCTGCGTGGTGGCAAAGGTGTGCAGCACGTAGCGGCGTGCACCGCTGAAGGTGCCCATGTAGCTGGGCTCTTCCTTGCGGCGCAGGGCGGCGCGGGTTTCGGCCGGAGTGAAGCCTGCATAGACCGGCGCCACCGGTTGTTCCTCGGTGAACAGAATCCAGTCGCGCTGCTTCTTCGGCAGCTCGCGCCAGGGAATGTCCACGTCGTAGCCGAGTGTGACCAGGATGTCGCGCTGGTTCTGCCCGTGCCAGGCCGGCGGCCACGCGGCGATCGCGCGCTCGCGGATGCTCAGCGACGGATCGGGCACCATCGACTGCTCGGTCACTTCGTACACATACCCCAGCCCGTGGCAGTTCGGGCAGGCGCCCTGCGGCGTATTCGGCGAGAAGTCTTCGGCATACAGCATCGGCTGCGCGGCCGGATAGGTGCCGGCGCGCGAATACAGCATGCGCAGCAGGCTGGACAGCGTGGTCACGCTGCCCACGCTGGACCGCACGCTGGCGGTGCCCCGCTGCTGCTGCAGCGCCACCGCCGGCGGCAGGCCCTCGATCGCATCCACGTCCGGCACCCCGACCTGGTCGATCAGCCGCCGCGCGTACGGCGACAACGACTCCAGGTAGCGCCGCTGCGCCTCGGCGTACAGCGTGCCGAAGGCCAGCGAGGACTTGCCCGAACCGGAGATCCCCGAGAACACCACCAGCGCATCGCGCGGCATGTCCACGTCGACATTCCTGAGATTGTGCTCGCGCGCGCCGCGTACACGGACGAAGGCGCCGGGTTGCGCCGGTGCTGCCGGCTTCTTTCGTGTGCTCATGCCTGCAGGATAGAGACCGCCCCCGCACGCGGCCAGTGAAGGCGCGTGCGGGGGCGACCGGGCCGCGTCAGGCGCGCGCCAGGCGGGCGCCGCGCGGGGCCTGCGGCGGCTCCACCTCGAAGGCAGCCACCGCCTGGGACAGATGCCCGGCCTGGCGCTGCAGCGCCTGCGCCGATGCCGAGGCCTCTTCCACCATCGTGGCGTTCTGCTGGGTGCTGCCATCCATCTGCAGCAGCGTCTTGCCCACCAGCTCGATGCCCACGCTCTGCTGCTGCGAGGCCGCCGAGATGCCCGCCATGATCGCCGTCACCTGCTGCACGCTGCCGACGATCTGCTGCATGGTCGCGCCGGCCTGGTCCACCTGGCGCGTGCCCGCGGCGACGGTGTCCACCGAGGCCTCGATCAGGCCCTTGATCTGGCGCGCGGCATCGGCGCTGCGCTGGGCCAGCAGCCGCACCTCGCTGGCAACCACGGCGAAGCTGCGTCCCTGCTCACCGGCACGCGCAGCCTCCACGGCGGCGTTCAGCGCCAGGATGTTGGTCTGGAAGGCGATGCCATCGATCACGCTGGTGATGTCGGCGATGCGGTGCGACGCCTGGGCGATGTCGCGCATGCTCGCCACCACCTGCCCCACCGAATCGCCCCCGCGCACGGCGATGTCGGCGGCCTCGATCGCCAGGCGGTTGGCCTGCTGGGCGGACTCGGCGTTCTGACGCACCGTGGCGGTGAGTTCCTCCATCGACGATGCGGTCTCCTCCAGGTGCGCGGCCTGGCGCTCGGTGCGGTCGGCCAGGTCGTGGTTGCCGCTGACGATCTCGCCGGCGGCGCCGTTGATCGCCACCGACGCCTGCTGGATGCGCGCGACGATGTCGGTGAGCTGCTGCACGGTGGCGTTGGCATCGTCGCGCATCTGCGCGAATACGCCTTGGAAGTCGCCGCGCATGCGCACCCGCAGGTCGCCCTGGGCCAGCGCCGAGAGCAGCGCCTGCAGACCGGACAGATTGCCCTGGAAGGTATCCAGCAGGCGGTTGATGCTCACCGCCAGGGTCAGCACGAAGCCCTGTTTGCCGGCCACGTCGATGCGGCCATGCAGGTCGCCCTGCGCGGCGGCATCGACCAGCGCGGCCACTTCGGTTTCCACCGTGGTCTCCAGCGCGCGGCTGCGCCACTCCACCGCCGCGCCCAGCAGGTGGCCGTGATCGACGATCGGCGTCACCACCAGCTGGTAGCGCGTGCCGGCGTGCACGATCTCGTGGCGGACGCTGCCGGTGCCGTGCAGGGCCTGCACGATATGGGCGAACACCGGGTGCAGCGCCTGTGCGGGACGCCCGCGCCAGGCCAGCTCATCAATGCCCAGCTCCGCCTGCAGCGCGCGGTTGAGCAGGCTCACCTGGCCCTGCGGGTCCAGCACCATCAGGCCGGTCTGCGCGCTGTCCAGCGCCTGCCGCGCACGCGCATTGTCGCGTGCGGTGGCGCGCTCGGCCTCGATGCGTTCGCGCAACCGCTGCTGCATGTGCACCAGACGCTGTGCGAGCTGGCCGATCTCGTCGTGTGGGTTGTGCACGGCCAGCACCGTGTCCAGACGATCCTCGGCGATGTCCTCGGCAAAGCGCAGCGTATCGGCGATGGGCCGGCGCACGGCGCGCAGCACCAGCAGCAGCGTGGCGATCAGCACCAGCGCCACCAGCGCCAGCGTCAGCGCAAACCCCACCGTCATCGCACGGGCCTGCGCCTGCTGCCGCTGGCGGGCGGCATCCAGTGCCGCCCCCTGCGCCTGCTCCAGCTGCTGCAGCGCCGGCGCGATCTGCGCGGCGGTGTCGGCCAGCGATTGTGCCTCCACGTCCAGCCCGACCCGTGCGGCGGTGTAGGCCAGCAGTGCGCCCTGATAGGCGTCCATGCGTGCGCGCAGGTCGTCCTGCGTGGCGCCGGGCAGGCCCGCGCCCGGCAGCGCCAGCTCGAACGGCAGGCGCGCCTCGCTGGCGCGATCGGTATGGGTGGCATCGCCGCTGAGCAGCAGCAGCGCTTCTTCGCGGCGCATGCCCTGCCACTGCGCCTGCAGCAGCGGCGGTGCGGTGGCGTCCAGCACGGTGGCCACGGCCGCGGCCGTCGCCTCCAGCTGCGCGCGCAGGCCCGCGTCGCCGCGGCCCATTTCATCGGCACGGGCATTGAGTGCGGCAATGCCCTCGGCAAACTCACCGGCGCGTGCGGCCAACGCATGCAGCGCCTTGGCCGTGCCCGGGTCGTGCGGGTCGCGCTGCAACTGCGCCAGCGTTGCCTGCAGACGCTGCTGTGCCTGCTGCAGCGCGGTGCGGTCGGTGTCGTCGAACGTGATCGCATAACGGGTCTGCAAGCGCCGTGCATCGGCCACCTGCGCGGCCAGGGCGGCGGCCAGCGCGGCATCCTGCTGGTGCGCGTCGAACGTCGCCGCCGCCCGTTCGCTGCTGTAGCGGGTGCCGGCGTAGACCAGGGCCACCACCAGCAGGCCGATGCCGCAGACCACCAGGCTGGCCTTCAGTTTGCGTGCGACACTGAGCCGCTGCAGCAGCCCACGGGCGCGGCGGATGAGAGAGACGGGCGATGCGCGTCCGCCGGGGCGGGCGAACGAGGGGAACAGGCGGCGGGGAACGGCCGACATCACGTACTCCAGGCGGAATGACGCATCGGTATCGGCCGCATCTGCCACGTCTTTAGCACTTTCTTCGCCTCGACCCGCCAGCGGTCGCGACTGCGCCCGTTGTACCCGGCGCAGGCGACGGCAAGATGACGGCCGCAGACCGCCCACCACCGCGCGACGCAGCGTTCCATCTGCTCCGGTGCGGCCGGCTTGACCTCAACCACGGTTGAGCCGCCACAGTGGCGGCACCTTCCCCCGTGGTGTCCGGCCCATGACCCCGCACGACTTTCACGCCTACCTGCAGCGACTCGGCGAAGCCACGCCACCGCCGCCCACGCTGGCAACGCTGGCCCGCCTGCAGCAGCGCCACAACGCCACCTTCCCGTTCGATACGCTCACCACCCTGCTGCGCGATGCCGTGGCCATCGACCTGCCCAGCGTGGCGCACAAGGTGCTGAACGAAGGGCGCGGCGGGTACTGCTACGAGCTCAATGGCCTGTTCCTGGCGCTGCTGCAGCAGCTGGGTTTCCAGGCACGCGCGATTGCCGCGCGGGTGGTGATGGGGGCGACCGACGACGTGCCGCCGCCGCGTACACACATGCTGCTGCTCGTCACCGTGGACGGGGTGGACTACAGCGTGGATGTCGGTTTCGGTGGCAACACGCCGACCGGGCCGCTGCGGCTGGACCAGCGCTTCCCGCAGGCAACGCCTCACGAGCGCTACCGGCTGGACCGGCACGGGGACACGTATTTACTGCAGGTGGAGGTGGGTGGCGAGTGGCGGCCGTTGTACCGCTTCGACCTGCAGGTGCAGGAGGCCGTGGATCACATCGTCGGCAACTGGTATGTCTGCACCCATCCGGCCTCGTCCTTCCCAGGCCAGCTGCGGGCGGCACTGGCCGGGCCCGGCTGGCGGCGAACGATCGGCGCCGCCAGCTATGCGGTACACCGCATCGGCCAGCCGAGCGAGCGGCGCGCACTGGTCGATGTGGATGATGTACTGCAGGTGCTGCGCGAAGACTTCGGCATCACCCCGCCCCCGCACCCGCGCCTGCGCGAGGCGATTGCCGCGTGGCTGCGCGGCGGGGCCTGACGGTCAGGCCTGGGTATCCACCTGGCTGCCGGTGGCCGGTTACTGCTCGGCATCCAGCCGTTGTACCGGCAGCGCCAGCACGGCGGCGGTGGGCATGACGCTGCCGAACGCATCGGCAATTTCGGTCAGCGCGGCGCGGTGCAGCGCGTCGGCGCTCACCACCCCGTTGCCGTCGTAGGCCTGCACGCTGCGGGTGGCGACCGCGTCGGACGGTACGATCACCTCATAGCCCAACGGCGCCGCGTCGCGGGCGGTGGTGGCCACACAGGCATGGCTCATCAGGCCGGTGATGATCAGCGTGCGGATGCCCCTGGCCTTCAACTGGGCGTCCAGGTCGGTGCTGGCGAAGGAACTCACCGTGGTCTTCCTGATGAGCGCGTGGTGGGCCGCCGGCTGCATGCCGGGGACGAGCTGCACACCCGCGCTGCCTTCGGCAAACACGGGTGCAGCGGCCGGATTGACGTGCTGTACGTGGATCACCGCGATGCCGTTGGCGTCGGCCATGCGCACCAGCCGCTGGCTGTTGGCCAGCGCGGCGTCGCCGTCGGGGATCGGCAGCCGGCCGGTGTAGTACTCGTTCTGGAAATCGATCACCAGCAGCGCGGTGCTGCCGGCGTGCAGCTGCTGCGGCGCGGTGGCGCCGCCGAGGGCGCGCAGTGTGGGTGCGTCGGCGGCGGTCGCAGCGCCACTGGCAGCGGCCAGACTCATGCCGGCGACGAGGGGAAGGATCAGACCTTTCATGCGGGGAACTCCGGTGCAGGGATGCGGGACGGGCGGCGATGTGCCGACGGCCGCCATTGTTCCGCCGCCCTGCACGGGCCAACAGTGGCCCGGATGCCATTCACTGCTAGGATCGGGCCATGTTGACCGCACCCGCCCCGCACCACGTCGCCGTGGTGGCCTACCAGCAGATCAGCCCTTTCCACCTCGCCGTGCCGTGCATGGTGTTCGGTGAGGACCTGCTCCGCCTCGGCGCGCCCCGCTACCGGCTGAGCGTGTGCGCCGCCGAGCGCGGGCCGCTGCAGACCCCGGCCGGCTTCAGCATCGACGTGGCGCAGGGGCTGGAGGCGCTCGCCGACGCCGACACCATCGTGGTGCCCGCCTGGCGCGACCCGGCCGAGCCGGCACCGCCTGCGCTGCTGGAGGCCCTGCGCACGGCCCACGCGCGCGGCGCGCGGCTGGTCGGGCTGTGCCTGGGCGCGGTGGTGCTGGCCCAGGCCGGGCTGCTCGACGGGCGCCGCGCCTCGACCCACTGGGTGTTCATGGACGATGTGGCCGCGCTGCACCCGCAGGTGCAGCTGCAACGCGATGTGCTCTACGTGGAGGACGGCACCCTGCTGACCTCGGCCGGTACCGCAGCGGCAATCGACTGCTGCCTGCATCTGCTGCGTCAGGACCACGGCGCCGAGATCGCCAGCCGCGTGGCCCGCCGCATGGTGGTCGCGCCGCACCGCCAGGGCGGCCAGGCGCAGTACATCGAACAGCCGCTGCCGGCCACGTTCGGCGACGACCGTCTGGCCGGGGTACTGGAATGGGCGCGGTTCCACCTGGCCGAGCCGATCGACATCGATACCCTGGCCGCGCGCGCCAGCATGAGCCGCCGTACCTTCACCCGGCACTTCCGCAACCTCACCGGCACCACCTTCACCCCGTGGCTGCTCGACCAGCGCCTGGCCCGCGCGCAACGCCTGCTGGAAACCAGCGACACCGCGCTGGAGCGCATCGCCGGCCAGGCCGGCTTCGGCTCCACCGCATCGCTGCGCAGCCACTTCAGCGCCGCCTACGGCGTGTCGCCGGGCACTTACCGGCGCACGTTCCAGGGCGCGCGGGCGGACTGACCATCGCGCACCGGCGCTACAGGTCGCGCCGCAGCAAGAACGGCGAAACGCGCGGCACGCCGCTGCGCTACCCTCCCCACCGGGCCATCACAAGGAGACGTGCAGGCATGGGCGCAACAGGCAGGGCGCTGTGGTACATCGAAAGCCACTACGCCACCCCGCTGGCGCTGGCCGATATCGCGCGTGCGGTGGGCCTGTCGCCGTTCCATCTGTCGCGGCTGTTCCAGGCCGGCACGGGCACGTCCATCGTGCGCTACCTGCGCGGACGCCGGTTGAGCGAAGCGGCCCGGCACCTCGCCCAGGGCGCGGGCGACATCCTCGCCGTCGCGCTGGCGGCCGGCTACGCCTCGCACGGCACCTTCACCCGTGCCTTCACCGAACAGTTCGGGCAGACCCCGGAACGGGTCCGCGCGGGCGGGCTGGACGGCATCGCGCTGGTGGAGGCGATCAAGCTCGACGACACCGCGCAGCCCTGCGCGGCGCGGCCCCAGGTGACGCGCGCCGGTCCCCTGCGGATCGCAGGCATCAACGCACGCTACAGCACGGCCACGGTGGCCGGGATTCCGGCGCAGTGGCAGCGCCTGGCGCTGGCGCACCCTGCGCCGTCCGCGGTGAGCTTCGGCATCTGCCACAACGGCGATGCAGACGGCCATTTCGACTATCTGGCCGGCATCCCGTGTCAGCCCGGACACACGCCGCCGCCGGGCTGGCACACGCTGGACATCCCCCCGCGCGACTATCTGGTCGCCTGGCATGCCGGGCACATCTCCACCATCCGCGCCACTTGGCGCTGGCTGCTGGACGTGCACCTGCCGGCCGCCGGCCTGCACCTGGCCAACGCGCCTGACCTGGAACGCTACGACGCCCGCTTTGACGACCGCACCGGCCACGGCGGCGTGGAAATCTGGCTGCCGCTGGACACCTCGAAGGAACACACCGCATGCGCATGAGTCCCCTGCTGCTGTCACTGGCCCTGTGGTCGACGACCGCCCTTGCCGACGATGCCGCCCCGGTGGCCGGCGAGCGCCACGGCCTGGCATCGCTGGCGAGCGCGGCGGTGCGCGATGAAGCGCATCGCGACCAGCTGCGCTACACCGTGTGGTACCCGGCCCAGGCCGGCAGCCAGGAGCGCGCCCTCCAGATCGGCCCGCCACAGGCACCGCTGTTCGAGGTGGGCCGTGCCGCCGGCGATGCCGCGCCGGCACCGGGCACATGGCCGGTGCTGCTGCTCTCTCACGGCAACGGCGGCAGCGCGCGGATGATGGGCTGGTTCGGCACCGCGATGGCGCGCGCCGGCTTCGTGGTGATCGCCGTGGACCATCCCGGCAACAACGGCGTGGATGCCATGACCGTCGCCGGCAGCACCCTGACCTGGGAACGCGCGGGCGATCTCAAGGCCGCGCTGGCCGCCGCACACGCCGATCCGGTGCTGTCGGCCCACATGGACATGGCACGCCTCGGCGTGGCCGGCTACTCCGCCGGCGGGTTCACCGCGCTGCTCGCCGCCGGCGCACGCATGGACCTGCAACGCCTGCTTGATTTCTGCCGTGCGCAGCCGCAGGACGGTGTCTGCCAGCCGCAGGCCGAGTTCCCCACGCTCACCCTGCAGGCGCGCCTGGACGCCGCCGCCACGCCTGCCCTGCAGCCCTATTTGCGCCAGGCCGGCGCCAACCACGCCATCCCCGGCGTGCGCGCGGTGTTCCTGATGGCCCCGGCCATCGTGCAGGCGTTCGCGCCGGCCGAGCTGGAGCAGGTGGTGCAGCCGGTGGGCATCGTGGTCGGCGAACGCGACACCGTTGCCGCGCCGTCCACCAATGCCGACGTCGCCGCCGCGTCGATTCCGCACGCGACACTGCGACCGCTGCCCGGCGTGGGCCACTACGACTTCCTGTCCGACTGCACCCCGCTGGGCCAACAGCGCCTCGGGCCGCTGTGCGCAGTGGACGTGCCCAAGGCACAGACGCACGCAACCACCATCGACGCCGCCACGCGCTTCTTCCGCGAGACCCTGTGAGCGGCATGGTCGCGAAACCTGCATCGCTGAAAGACGCCGTGGCGGTATTAACATGGGGCACTGGTACAAGGAACGACCCCGATGAAATCACTGGCCTCCCGCCTGCTGTGTATGCTGGCGCTTGCCCTCCTGCCCGTCTGGAGCGCCACCGCGTCTCCATATCCTGAGAACACGGAGAACTGGGCCGTCAATTCGGCATGGATCAAGGAGCTTCCCCGGGATGAGCAGACCATCGTGCTCGTCACCCTGGCGCTGGAGCTATCAACGCATGCCGATCAGACGCTTCTTCCCGCCGTCAAAGACCCAGCGGGAATGCGATGGGTCCTGAAAGTCTCTGGCAATGGCAACCACATGCTGATGGACATTGCCACTCGGTCCGATACCCTGCGTGCGATCTTCAGAGACAAGGCCGATGCCTATCTCAATGTCATCAATGGCCGTATGAGCGCCGATGCGTTCTCCCAGGCGATGGACGCGATCAACACGCGTATCGACGTCGCCACCACCAACATCACCGCTCAGGATATCGCGCGTGTCCGGGCCGCGTACCGCACACGGATTGCGGAAACCGAGACCACCCTGATCGCCTATGCAAAACTCCGTTCCACCTAACGGCCTGAATCAAGGACGCCGGCCCGCGGTCAGATCACCCTCAGCGTGATCGCCTTCAGCACGGCGCGGGTCCGGTCGCGCGTGCCCAGCTTGTCGAGGATGGTGGAGACGTAGTTTTTCACCGTGCCCTCGGCCAGGAACAGGCTGCGCGCGATTTCCTTGTTCGAGTAACCACCGGCCAGCAGCCGCAGGATCGCCACCTCCTTCTCGCCGAAGGTGTCGCTGGGCGGCGCCTCATCGTGGAAGCGGTAGCGCGCGCGCACCGGGTCGGTGCTGACCGGCAGCAGCAGGGTGTCGCCACGCGCCACCCGGACGATGGCGTCGTGCAGGTCTTCCGGTGCGGCATCCTTGAGCATGAATCCCTGCGCGCCCGCCTCGCTGGCACGCAGCAGCAGGTCGCTCTCATCGAAGGTGGTGAGCAGCAGCCAGGGCGTGCGATCGCCACGGGCGCGCAGCTGCTGCAGCGCCTGGATGCCGTCCATGCCCGGCATGCGGATGTCGCTGAGCACCACGTCCACCGGCTGGGTCTGCAGGCCGTCCAGCAGCGCCTGGCCATCCTCGGCTTCCAGCACCACCTGCACGCCCAGGCCCTGCAGCAACGCGCGCAGGCCGGCGCGGACCAGCGCCTGGTCGTCGGCCAGGGCCACGCGCAGCGGCACCGCGCTCATGCCGGCACCCGCGCGGTGAGGTGCATGCCGCCGGCATCGGTGCGGGCAATCTCCAGCTGCCCCTGCAGTTCAGCCAGGCGCTCGCGCATGCCGGTGATGCCGTTGCCTTCACGGATGCGCTCGGTGCGCTGGCCGTCGTCGCGGATGTCGATACGCACGCAGTGATCTTCCTTGTCGATGTCCAGCCATACCGTCGCGGCATCGCCGTGCCGGGCCGCGTTGGTGAGCGCCTCCTGGGCCAGCCGCAGCACGGCATCGGCCACCAGCGGGTTGGTGATACGCACCTGTTCGGCGATGCGCAGGCGCAGCCCCGGCCGCGGAAACGGGGCGGCCAGCGCCTGCAGCGCGGTGGCCAGGTCCAGCCCGCGATCATCGCGCATGGACTGCACCACCTGCCGGATATCGCCGAGCAGTTCACCGGACAGGCGCTCGGCCAGCAGCAACGGCTCACGCCCCGCCAGCAGGGGCTCGGTGGCCAGTGCGCGCAGGTTCAAGCGCATCGCCGTGAGCTTGTGTCCGGCGACGTCGTGCAGTTCGCGGGCCAGCCGCAGCCGTTCGGCATCGCGGGCGCCATCGGCCAGCAGCGCGCGCGTGGCCAGCAGGTCGGCGTTGACGCGGACCAGTGCATCGCGGGCCTGTTCGGCGCTGCGCGCGTAGTGGGCGGTAAGCGCCGCGAAGGCCTGGAAGCCGGCGTAGATCGCCACGATCAGCAGCGGATGACTGAACCCACTGTGGCGCAGCACCAGGTACAGGCTGACGTTGAGCGCCAACGTGGTGGCCAGCACCGCGCGCGGTGGCCAATGCTCGGCGAGATGCGCCACCAGCACCACCAGCAGCACCGGCACGGTCCCTACGCGCGGCTCCAGCCAGGCCAGCCACAGCGCCAGCAGCGCCTGCAGCACATCGCTCGCCAGGCGCAGCGGCGAGCGCGCCGGCAGGTGGTCGTAGGCCAGGAACAGAACGATGAACGCACCGAGCACGCCCCAGCGCAGCGCGCCGTTGGCGTCGGATGGAAGGCCCAGCGACAGCCCCACCCCCAGGATGGTGAGCAGGCCGGCCAGGCTGAGCGGGCTGATAAGGGTGCGCAGGAAAGTAGGCATGCCGCATGCTGCCCGCCCAGTGCCCTGCACGGCAATGGGCCGCACGCAGAAAGTGACTTCCGGCACTGCGGATCGATGACCACTGGGCATGGGGCTGCGGCCACCTGCTGGGCAGACTGGCTCCACACCCACCGGAGCTACCGCCATGATCCGCACCGTCCTGTTCTGCCTTCCGTTCGCCGGCCTGCTGCTGGCCACCTCCGCCTCCGCCGGCGATCTGCAGGTCGACCTGCAGGGCATCCGCGTCCACACCGGCACCGTCCGCCTGGCGCTGGTGGACAGCGCCGACGGGTGGGACGGCAAGGCCGCCCCGGTGCAGGGGCAGACGCTGACCCCGGACGCCGATGCGGCGCACGTAGTGTTCAAGAGCCTGCCCGCCGGCGACTACGCGGTGCTGGTCACCCACGACGAGAACGACAACGGCAAGCTCGATACCAACGTCGTCGGCATCCCGGTGGAAGGCTACGGCTTCAGCAACAACCCGAAGGTGCAGCGCAAGCCCACCTTCGCCGAGGCCCGCGTGCACGTGCCGGCCAGCGGTGCGTCCATCACCATCGCGCTGCGCTGATCCCGCGTCTTCCGCTCGCCGCCCCGCCGCCCCGCCGCCCCGCCGCCACCGAGATTCCTGCATGGACCGCCGCCGTTTCCTCCGCTCGCTGCTGTCGGCCACCACCACCGCCGTGATCGGCGCCAGTGCGCTGCGCAGCCTGCCTGCCTTCGCCGGCGATGCCGCCCACTTCGCCGCCGCCCGCGACCAGCACCCGTGGCTGACCGGCTGGCGCAGCGTTACCACCGAGACCCTGGGCCCGGCCACGGTGCCGTTGCAGGGCCGCCTGCCGGCGGGCCTGGCCGGCACGCTGTACCGCAACGGCCCGGCCTGGACCGAACGCAACGGCTTCCGCTACGACCACTGGTTCGACGGCGACGGCATGGTCCACGGCTGGCACTTCAACGGCGATGGCACCCTCACCCACCGTGCGCGCATGGTGGCCACGCCCAAGTTCACCCGCGAGCAGAAGGCCGGGCGCTTCCTGTATCCAGCCGCCGGCACCGTGGTGCCGGACGTGCAGCCGGTGCGCAACAACGACGATGCCAACGCCGCCAACACCTCGGTCATCCGCATCAACGGCCGCCTGTTCGCGCTGTGCGAGGCCGGCTCGGCGTTCGAACTGGATCCGGATGAACTGACCACACTCGGCCCGACCACCTGGCGCGCCGACCTCGCCACCGTGCCGTTCTCGGCACACCCGCTGGTGGACCGTGACGGCACGGTATGGAACTTCGGCTCGCTGTCGCTGCTCGGCGGCACCGGCCTGCTGGTCTGGAAGATCGGTGCGGACGGCCAGCTGGGCTCGGCCAGCGTGCTCGATACGCCGTTCATGGGCTACCTGCACGCGTTCGCCATGACCGACACGCACCTGGTCTTCATGCTGATGCCGTTCGACTACAAGGAAGACGGCGGCGCCTTCTTCGAGCGCCTCCGCTTTGCCCCGGACCGCGCGTGCCGCATCGCGGTGGTGCCCAAGGCCGCACCGGACACGGCGCAGTGGTTCGAGGCGGCGTTCACGGCCGCCTACCATTTCGGCGATGCCTTCGAGCGCAACGGCCGCATCGTGATGCGCACCGTGCGCCACGACAACATGGACGAGGCGCGTTCGCCGATGCACGAGGCGATGGCCGGCGATGCCGCGCACGCGGTCAATTCCAACGCGACGCTGCGCGAGCTGCACCTGGACCTGCGCACCGGCAAGGCGCACTGGGAAGACACCGGCATCCAGGGCATCGAGTTCCCGCTGTTCGATACCCGCAGTGCCGGCAACCGCGGCGCACGTCTGTACGCCCCGGCCATGCAGGGCGAAACCACGGCGCCGTACTTCAATGCGGTGGCCGGCTACGACGTGGCCCGCGGCCGCCGCGAGGTGCATCGCTATGGCCGCGACATCCTCGCCGAAGAACACGTGTTCGTGCCGCGCCCGGGCAGCCGCAACGCCGACGACGGCTGGCTGGTCGGCACCCTGCTCGACGCAGCCAACCAGCGCAGCGGCATCGCCGTGCTGGATGCCCAGCGCATCGACGAGGGCCCGGTGGCACAGGCGTGGCTGCCGTACGCGGTACCGCTGGGCTTCCACGGTACGTTCGCCGCGCAGGGGTGAGCGCGTCGCTCAGTCGCCCGCGGCCACCGCCCACCGCGTGCCTTGGCGATTGAAGCGGACCACGCGCATGCCCCCACTGCGGTCGCAGTAGCGGTCCAGCACCATCGCCAGCGCCGGGCCATCCGGCGCTTGGACCACGCCCCGGCTGATGCGGATCAGGTGCCCCATGCGCGCCGATGGCACCGCGCACGCGCCGGCGAACGCATTGTCGGCCGTCGCGTCCAGGCGGGTGACGCCCGGGAGATGCGGATCGCGGTTATGCGTGCGTATCTGCGTCTGGCGATCGAGCACCTGCTGCAGCGCCAATGGCAGGCGGTGGTCGGCGGCATCGACCAGCGCGCCCGTCCGTTCCACGGCGAGATACTCCTGCGCATCGCAGGGGCCGGCGGCGTCAACGGCGCAGAAGGCCGCGGCCCGGGTGTCGAAGTAGAGCGCTTCATGGACCGCATGGCCGGCAATGACCTGCGGCGGGCGACGCAGGACGTGCGCCAGATAGGTACGGACCAGGTCGGCCTGCAGCGCCTCGTCAGCCAACCGCACCGACCGCCGTGCATCGCGGTCGCGGACATGCCCGGCGACCAGCGGCCATGCCATCGCCGCCGCGCACACCAGTACAAGCGCGCAGGCGGCCCCGAGCACCCGCGCCGGCGCGATGCCTGCCAGGCGCGCGCGACGGAACGTCGGCTTCGGAGGCGGGATCACAGCCAACGCCGCACCTGCCGGCAGTACCGGGCATAGCCCGGGAAGCGCCGCGCCAGCGCGCGCTCTTCCGGCTGGATCTGGAAGCGGGCGACGAACAGCAGGAAGGCCGGCAGGGCGATCAGGGCGAGCGCATTGCCGAGATGGAGGGTCCACCCGGCCAGGATCAGCGCATGCCCCAGATACATCGGGTTGCGTGTGTAGCGGTAGATGCCCGCCGTCACCAGTTGGGTGGACGCGGCGGGACGCAGCGGGTTGACCGTGGTGCCGGCGCGACGGAACGCGCGCTTGGGCAGCAGGTTCAGGGCAAGGCCGAGCACGGCAACCGCGAGGGCAAGCGCGGTCTGCAGCGGCACATCGAAGGCGAATGCCGGCGCGCACCTCGCCACCCCCAGCGCGGCCAGGCCGAGCAGCAGCATGACGATGGGGGGTGGAATGCGGGTTTCAAGCCAGTGCATGCCGCGCCTTATGTCTGCACATCGTGTCTGTGTCGCTGCTCACGGCGGACCGTGGCAATACACGAATGAACCCCTGGGTTTGTAGATATTGCTGTCGCGCGAGCGCCTCGATGATCGCCTCCGGCAGGGAGGCGACATCTTTCCGAATCAAGCCACGGTGGCCTCTTGGGAGAGCACGACATCGTCTCCCTCAGAGCGCTTCTTCGCCTGGCTTTTCGCATTCTTCGACGCTGCTTTTCGAATGCGCTGCTGAGCGTCCTTGACCTTCTCGCCGTCGAGCACTTCCCGTTTCAATATGTCATTGTTGAGCAGCTCGACAATTGCCTCTGACTCGATCCGGAGCTCCGGGAACAAGCGGCGCAGCTCACGACGAATCACGGAAACGACGGGTTCACCCAGCACAACCTGCGCTACGGTGAATTTGTTGAGAACCGAGATGTGCTGGTGGTAAAGCCCCATCGCGTCCGAGGTAATCCCCTCCCTGCACAGCAGAAAGAGGCGACGCTGGTCCTCTTCATTTTTCAGATTGATATCTGCAATACAGAAGGACGAAACAAGCTCGTACTCGATCGGCTGACCAAATTTGATCCGATAGAGGCGCCATTCCAGCGCATTGGTCAGCACAATCCATTCGACGCCTTCGTGAGCACCGTAGTTGATGGCCTGACGAAGATGCGTTTCATTAAGTGCCAACGCAGCGGCTTTTACTTCAATCAAGACACGGATCTTTCCGTCAATCTTGACTGCCAAATCGCAGAAGGTCCCGCGGATCTGTTGCTCGCTGGTCAATTCGTTGTACTTGTCGTACCCGAAGACCTCGGCAAGCATATCCTTGACCAGGGTAACTGTATCGGCTTCTGAAACATCTCTTGTCTTATGCGATGCCGCGACCGCGACCAGAGATTTCACCGTGGCAGGCCACCTGTCCAGAACCTTCTTCGGAATCTTCAACATACCCCCCCCTTCCTTTGGCAGTTACTCCATAGTGGCGTGTTGGGGAAGTGAGCGCAACGGACCGACTCAGGCCCTGTCCGCATCAGTCGGCGATGAGCCGCACATTCTGTTTTCGCTCTGTGCGGGCCTCGGCACTCTCCAACATGCAGCGTTGGCTTCCATCCACGTCATGGCCGCACCGCACGACGGCACCGGACCCATCGGGTCCGATGCCGCAGCAGGCATCACGGTGTTGCGGCAGGGTCACCGGCGGCGCGGATCGACCATGTCGGCTGCGCTGCGGGCGAACGTCAGCGGGGTGGCGTCCACCACCGCATCGCCTACGGGGCGGCCGGCCAGGAAGTCGACGATGCTGCGGGCGATGGTGGGGTTGCCCACCCACATCTCGTTGTCGTGCGCGGCGTTGCGCACCAGCAGCGAGCGGTGGTTGGACAGCCCCGGGCGCAGTGCGTCGGCGTTGGCCGGCGGCGTGCGCCCGTCGAGGGTGCCGCTGATCAACAGCACCGGCACGTCACTGCGCAGCGGCGCGCGGAACCCCTCGCCGAGGTCGACCAGACCGAGGCCGTCGCCCAGCGACGGGAACGGAACGTTCATCGCGTCGCCGAACAGGCTCTGGCGCGCCTGTGCCTCGGCCAGCGCGCGGCGCTGCGGGCTCTGCCCGGAGGCCACGTCCATCGCCAGCGACATCGCATTGGACGAACCGTACTGGCTGCGCAGCATCACTACCAGGTCGGCCAGCGGATCGTAGTTGCCCTGCTCCGCCTCGCGCAGCACCATCGGCAACCACTGCTGGGTCATGCGCTGGCCCAGCGACAGGGCGATGGCCAGCTGGCCGTCGAACGCGCCGATCATGACGGTGCGCCCGTCCTGCATGCGGCTGGTGCCCCGGCGCGGCTGTTCGCGCAGCGCCGCCAGCACACGCACCGCCGACCCCTGCAGATCCTCGACACCGGCCGGCTTGGCCACCGCCGCCAGTTCGCCGAGCAGTGCGTCGGCTGCCAGCGGCAGCTTCAACGTATCGTCCGGCCCTTCGACGCCCATCAGCACCACGCGCTCCAGTCCGTCGCCGTGCAGGCGCATCGTGGCCAGCGCCAGGTGGGTGCCGTAACTCATGCCCCACAGACTGATCCGGGGCACGCCCAGTGCCTGGCGCAGCGCGTCCAGGTCGCCCGCGCTCTCCACGGTGGTGTACGCGGCCAGGTCCACGCCCGCCTCGCGCCAGTACGCAACACAGCGCGCGGTGGTGGCGCGCAGCGTGGCAAGCATGGCCTCGCGCTGCAGCGGCTGGGCGTCGTCGAAACGGTCCTGGTAGGGGCACTCCGGCGGCGGTTCGGAGGCGCCGGCGCCCCGTTGGTCGAGCAGCAGCACGTCGGCCTCGCGGCGCACCTGGTCGAACACCGGCCAGCGCGGTCCGCGCGCGGTTCCGATTCCCGAGCCGCCGGGGCCACCGGCCAGATACACCACCGGTGCGGCACTGCCGTCGCCGCCGGTCGCACGCAGACGCACCACGCGCAGCCGCATGCGCGGCCCCTGCGGCTGGTCATGGTGACGCGGCACGTCCAGGTAGGTGGCTTCGGCGGCGATGCTGCCGTGCCCCTGGGTGACCAGCTCGTAGGGCTCGAACACCAGCGACGTCGGCGCATCACCGGCCAGTGCGGGCAGTGCAGTGGCGAGGGCCAGGCACAGCGCCGCCAGGCGGGCGGCCGGTGCCACGGTGGCCGCGAACGGGGCACGGCGACGCAGGCAGGACAGGAACATCGGGACGGTACGCATGGCGGGCTCCGGGGTGGGTGGATGGGTTCGACGCCAGCATCGCGTCCCGGGTCCGGGTGCGGGCGGGGCCGTCGGTCCAACGTCTCCAAACGGGGGCCCAGTGTCTCCACGCACCCGATACGATGGACGCATGCACATCGTCCGCACCCTGACCGCCCTCGTCGTCCTGCTCGCTGCCGTCGCGGCATGGTTGTCGGTCGCGGGCCCACCGCCGCAGACGGTGTTCCTGCAGCCCGCCGCGATGGCACCGGCGACGGTGGCCGCGTCGGGCCGCATTCCGGCAACCCCGCCGGAGGGGCTGGACTGGCGCCCGCTCGATCAACGCCTGCTGGCCGGCTGGCGCGGTCCCTACTGGCTGCGCTGGCAGGTACCGGCCGCAGCAGCCGGCACCACCGACCGGGCGCTGCGTCTGTCGCTGCGCGCCGCCAGCCAGCCGTACTGGAACGGGCAGCCGTTGGCCCCCAACGGCGTGGTGGGCAGCACGGCCGCGCAGGAGCGGCCCGGCCGTGTGGATGTGCTGCGCGTGCTGCCCGCCGCATCGGGCAACGGCGGCGACACGCTGGTGGTGCTCGCCTCCAGCCACCAGCCGGGGTGGCGGCTGCACAGCGCCGATGCGTTCATCGCCGTGGGGCCGGTGGCGTCGCTGTACGGCCATCCCGTTGCGCCGTGGCTGATCGCGGCACTGGCCACCGGCGCGCTCGCTGCGGCGTGTCTGTATTTTCTGGCCGCGCAGCACGGGCGGCCGCGCGTTCCCGGCGCCCGCCTGCTGCTCGCGCTTGGCGTGGTGGGACTGGCCTTGCCGGTGGTCGAAGCCTGGCGCCCCCTCTTCGGTTACCCGTACCCGTGGCATGCACCGCGCCTGCTGGCACTGCAGGCGCTGCACCTGGCCGGCGCGGTCCTGCTGCCCGCCTATCTCGCCCGGCGCTTTGCTGTGGCGGTACCGGTCGGCGTACGCCTCGCCTACGTGGCCACGCTGCTGGCCGTGATCGCGTTCGTGCCGGGCTTCGATGGCCGTGGCGCAGCCCTGTTGCTGCTGAGTCTGCTCAGCGCGACCGCGTTGCTGCTGCGCGCCCGCGGCGAGCCGGACGAGCGCTGGCCGATCCTGACGTTGGTGCTGGCCGGCGCGCTGGCCATTCCGCTGTTGGGCGGCGCCTTCCTGGATGGGCCCTACTTCCTGTTCCTGGCCGTGCTGATGGGCTTCCTGCTGCTGCGCCACGCCGCCCAGCTGCGGGCGCTGGACCAGCACAACGCGCTTCTGCGGGAGGAGCGCGCGCGGCTGTCGCTGCAGCTGCTGCAGCGGGGCATCCAGCCGCACTGGCTGATGAACACCCTGACCTGCCTGCAGGAGCTGATCGAGCAGGCGCCGATGCGCGCCAGCCGGCTGGTCGAATCGCTGGCCGAACAGTTCGACCGCCTGCGCGAGAGCAGCAGCCGGCAGACGGTGCCGCTGGAGGAAGAGCTGGCGCTGTGCCGCAATCATCTGGACATCGTGGGCCAGGCCCTCGACCGCCCGCTGCGCCTGGACGTGGATGCCGACTCTGTCGGGCTGTGGCTGCCGCCGGGCGTACTGCATGCCCAGGTCGAGAACGCCCTGACCCATGCCGGTGCGGTGGCCTGCGCGCAGCACCCGTTCCGCCTGCGCGTGCAGCGCGACGGCCAGCGCTGGACCCTGGAACTGCGCAGCGCGCGCGGCTCGGCACCGCATCGCGGCCACGGCACCGGCACGCGCTACATCGAGGCCAGCCTCGCGGCGGCCTGCCCGGGGGGCTGGCGCTTCGTGCAGGGGGCCGACGGCGCGGACTGGTGCGGACGGATGGAACTGACATGCGCATCCTGATCGTCGAGGACGAACTGCTGGTGCGCCAGCGCCTGCTGCGCCTGTGCACCGAGCTGGCCGGTACGCGAGCGCGCTTCGACGCGGTTGCCGATCTGGACGCGGCCGGCGACCGCCTCGCGCGCAGTGTCTACGACGGCCTGCTGCTGGACCTCAACCTCGGCGGCGAAGACGGTTTCGACCTGCTGCGCCGCGCGGTCGCCGGGCGCTACCACTGCGTGGTGGTGTCGGCCCACCGCGACCGTGCGCTGCAGGCCTTCGAGCATGGCGTGCTGGACTTCGTGCCCAAGCCGTTCTCGCGCGAACGTCTGGGCCAGGCCCTGGAGCGCCTGCTCGACGTGGGCCGCTACCGTGCGGGCGGCGCGCGGTATCTCGGCATCTGGCGCGCGCAGGGGACGGCGCTGGTGGAACTGGCCGAGGTGCAGTGGATCCGTGCCGATGGCGATTACAGCGAACTGCGCCTGGCCAACGGGCGCAGCGAGCTGCACGACAAATCCCTGGCCAGCCTGACCGCCGTGCTGCCGCCGGACTTCGTGCGCTGCCATCGCTCCTACCTGGTCAATCTGCGTCACGTGCGCACGCTGCATGCCGGCTCGGGCAGCCGCTACTGGCTGGTGCTCAACGATGGTGCGGAACTGCCGGTAGGGCGCGCGCACGTGGCCGCGCTGCGCGGAGAGCTGGCGCTGGGCTGAGCGCTGCCGCTCGTGCCGGCCCGGTCAACGCCGCGCGGGCGTTCTCCGGCTCAGGCCGATGCGGACGCCGAGCCAGGCACCGGCCGCCGCGCTGAAGAGCGAGTAGGCCACCGGGGCGGCATTCCAGCGCACCAGCTCGCTCAGCGGCGCCTCGGGCGCCACGCGATGCAGGAAGCCGAACGCGAGCGCCCAGTAGATGGCGTGGATGGCGACCGCCATGCCCACGAATGCGTCGCGGCGCGCCACGGCGCCACCGCACAGACACAGCACGAACCCCAGCAGCCCCGCCCAGAGATCGGCCATCTGCAGCGCACCTCCCGTTCGGGCCTGCACGGCGATGCCGAAAAATTCGGTCGCCACCACCGTGGGCAGCACCATGATGCAGATCGCCATGATCAGTCGCATTCCCGTCTCCGTTGATCCCACGTCGCGCGGGCTCAGTTGCCGCACGGCAGCGGGCTGCCGGGCGTCAGCCGCCACCCCGCCGCGTGCCGCCCCAGCCGCCAGCCTTCATTGAGGGTCAGTGTCCAGCCGGGCCCCGTCCACGCGGCGCCACAGCCGTCCACCGCGCCACCCTGCACGCTCACCAGCGACCACTCCTTCAACAGCAATCCGCCGGCAGGCGCGGTCAGCTCGCCCCACGCATCGCGCACGGTGATCGGCAGATACACCGTGCCGATGTCGTCGAGCGGGAACAGCGTGCGTGGATCGAACGACACCGACGGCTGGCGCAGCGGCAGCCTGACCGCCTCCTCGCCGAGGAACCGCACGCGGTAGTCGGCGCTGCGCTGCTCACGCTGCGTGGCGCGCACCCGCTCTTCGCTACGCACTGCCGCCAATCCATACGCGCTGCCGACCTGCCCGGTGTCTGTCGGCAGCGCGCCGATCCGCCGGGCCAGCAGCGTGGGCAGATCCGCGTCGGCCGGCAGGCCGCTGCGCCACTGTGGCGACCAGCGGTCGAGCAGAAGCCCGTACGCCGGGCCCGTTGCATACGCGGCGGAGCGCACGAAGCTCCCGGCAGTGTCGGCCTTGTCCAATGCCGCCACCACGGCAGGTGCGGCATCGCCCTCGCTTCCCGCTGCGGCCACCACGCGACCGGTGTACTCGGCCAGCCCCTCGTTGCGTTCCACGCGCGCCTCTTCCGCCAGCGCCTGGATGCCGGGCACCGCCGCGCCCGACCGCTGCGCCCGGAAGGCCACGGCAGCGGCGGCATGGCGCCGCGCGTCCGCCTCGTCGTCCGCAGAAAGGGCCTGTGCCAGCGCGCGCAGTTCCAGGCGCAACCAGGTGCGGCCAGCCTCGCTGTCCAGGTGCGCGGTATCACCTTCGGACGACGGCAGGCCCAGCGCGGCCTGCGCGCAATGCCACTGTTCGTGCCAGTAGAGTGTGGCCAGTCCATCGCGGTCAGCCGGCAGTGGCAGCAGCAGCAGGACGGTCGGCGTGCCCGCGAGCGCGATGCAGGTATTGGCCGGCGGTTGATCCCTGCGCAGCGCCACGGCCGCGACCCTGCCGGTCGTCGGGTCACGGCGCCAACTCGTTGCCGACGCCCGGTCATGCACGATCACCGGCGCGTGCAGCGGCACGCCCCACAACCGCTCGGCGGCACGCGTCGATGCAGGTGTGTCGGCGATGGCGGCAATGCGGTGCACCGCTTGCTCGATCCCGGCGGGCGGCACCTGTGCGATGGCCGGAAACGCCAGCGCGCCCCAGCCGGCGATGGCGGCGGCAATGCGTCCGGTGCCGGAGCACCACTGACGCGTCTTCTTCCCTGGCCAACCTGCGTTCGACGTCCTTGTCATGATCCGCGCGCATCTCCCTGAAGGCGTGGTGGATGGTGCTGCGGCTCAGGCTAGCGCCCGCGCCGCACCGTGGCAACGATCAGACGCTCCAGCTCCGCTTCGGCGGCCGGCTGCGCCACCACGCCGGCGGCCACCGCGTCGGACAGCGATTCGGCGGCGCCCAGGATCGCCCAGAAACCCGCGACCGGCACGCGCCCCTCGGGCGCGAAGCCATCGAGCCACTCCGCGCACTTGGCGATGAAGTCCTGCTGGTAGCGCCGCTTCACCTGCAGCAGTTCCGGCGAGCCGGCCAGCGCGGCGAGAATGCCCTGGATCTCGCTGCCCTGTGAAAGCACGCAATCGATGTAGCCGCCCGCAATGGCGTGCGCCCGGTCCTTCAACTGCACCTTCGCCGCGCCGATGCGCTCGTCGAAAACGACAGTCTGGCGCGCGTCGTAATCCTGGTAGAGCGCGGCCAGCAGACCGTTGCGGGTCACGAAGTGGTCGTACGCTACCGGCTTGGTGACGCCTGCCGCCTCGGCCAACCGCCCCAGCGAGAGCGCATCGGTGCCTTCGGCGCCCACCAGTGCCCAGGCCACATCGAGCAGCTGGCGGGCGCGTTGTTCGCGCGGCAGGCGGCGGCGGGGTGGCTCAGGGCGTGCAGGCATCGAGAAAGGTCATGCGGCGGCGGACACCCCAATGGTACGTCCGATGTCGGCCGCGGTACGCAGGTGCGCCTCGGCAGCGCCACTGTCCGCATCGAGCAGCAGCGTGGACGACAGCACGCGGGCACCGCAGTAGTCGAAGATGCCCATGTCGATCTGCGTCTTCATCGCCGCGCCGTAGCCGCGTCGCTCGATCATCTCCGCGCCGGCGCCGCCCAGCCCCACCAGATGCACCTGCAGGCGCTGCAGCTTCTTGGTCACCTTGCCATCGGGGTTGTCGGCGTAAGCCCAGCCCTGGGTGAACACACGGTCGATCCAGCCCTTCAGCAGCGCCGGGAACGACCACCAGTACAGCGGATAGACCAGCACCAGCGCGTCGGCGCGATCAAGGCGCGCATGTTCGGCGGCCACATCGGCCGGCGCGGCCGCCGTCTGGTGGAACAGCGCGTTGTCGGCCGGGTTGAAGCGGGGGTCGAAGCCCTCCGCGGCGAGATCGGCGATCTCCACCGTGTTGCCGGGGCCGGCGGCAAGGACGGCATCACCGATGCGGTGCGCTACCGCATGGGTCAGCGAACCGGGGTTGGGATGGGCTACAACGATCAGACTGTGCATGGAGTGGACTCTCTGGAAGACGTTACCTACTAAAAGTAACATCGGATATCCGCAGGACCAGCGCCGCCGGCGGAACGCTGTTTCTGCCTCCCGGCTTCATCCCGGCCACACACACGCCCCTTCATGGCCTCATGCGCCCGGCCCACGCTGGGCACCCTCCACCTTCGAGGGGTTCCCGTGTCGTCCATCGCTGGCCATGCGGCCGCCGGCATCACCGCGTATCTGTGCTGCAACCGCTGGGCGTGCGCGCGTTCGCGCTGGGCGGTGCTGCCGTTCGTGTTCCTGGCGATCTGCCCTGACCTGGACTACCTGGCCGTGTGGCTGCTCGGCTATGCCGCCGCGCCGCGCGTCACGCACAGCATCGCCTTCGCGCTGGCGGCCAGCCTGCTTGTGCACCTGCGCACGCGCCGGCACACCTCCGCACGCCTGCCGGCCGCGTGGCTGATGGCCGCGAGCCTGTCGCATCCGCTGATGGACCTGCTGGTCGGCGCCCATCCGGTGCCGCTGTTCTGGCCCGTGGGCAGGGAGGTCGCCGTTGCAGTCGGCGTGCTTCCCAGCGCGGGCGCACTGGCCCCGGGCAACTACTATCTGTGGCGCAACCTGATCATTGAACTCGGGGTGTTGCTGCCGCCATTCGCGCTGGGGGTGGCGGTGACCCGGCAGGCCACGCCGCGCCGGGTCCTGGCCTGGGCCGTTGGCATCGCGCCGGTCTGGGTGGCGTTCCTGGTCGTCTCGCTGGGTCTGGCCCGCTGAGCACGTGTTTTAAAAGGTTCAGCCGCCCAATCTCCCGCCGCCCAATCCTCTTCGCGTAATTCAAACGCTCGATTGAAACACGCGCAACTTCGCCGAACTGGACACGATCAGCAGGTTCCGCCAGACTGCCGCCCTTTCCCGTCGTTCGGCACTCATGGCGAAACTGCTGGTCCTGCATGGCCCCAACCTCAACCTGCTCGGCACCCGCGAGCCGGGGGTGTATGGGCACACCACGCTGGCGCAGATCGACCAGGCCCTGCTGGCCCAGGCGCAGGCCGCCGGGCACGCGGTGGACGCCCTGCAGTCCAATGCAGAGCACGTGCTGGTGGACCGGGTGCAGGCCGCCCGTACCGATGGCACCGCGTTCATCCTGATCAACCCGGCCGCGTTCACGCATACCTCGGTGGCCCTGCGCGATGCGCTGGCGGCGGTGGACGTGCCGTTCATCGAGATCCACCTGTCCAATCCGCATGCACGCGAGCCCTTCCGCCAGCACAGCTATTTCAGCGACAAGGCGGTCGGGGTGATCTGTGGGTTTGGTGCGGACAGTTATCGCTATGCGATGGATGCGGCGCTGACCCGGCTGGCGGCCGCCTCCGCGTGATGACACTGCCGCGTGTCCTCGCCAGCGTCGTGCTGTGGGGCTGCCTGAGTGGCGCCGCCATCGCCGGCGACCGCGAGGACGAGGGCATCGACTGCGCGCACCCGGTCACCACGATGGAGAGCGACCTGTGCGCCTCGGACGTGGCTGCCGCCGCCGACGTCACGCTCAACACTGTGTACGCGCAGGCGCGCCGCCAGCTGCGTACCCCGGAAAACGGCGGCACCTGCAGCTATTGCGGCACCGCCGAGCAAGAGCTGGTGGTGGCACAGCGGGCCTGGGTGCAGCTGCGCGACCACGACTGCCAGGCGGTGTATGCGCTCAATTCCGACGGCACCGCCCGCAACGGCGCGCAGATGCGCTGCCTGACCACCCACGCGCGCGACCGTACCCGGCAGCTGCGCGACTTCTACGAATTACGTTGACCCGAGCGCAACGCGCTTCCCACCACACTGACACCACGAGCTGAAGAGGCCCCTATGGATCTCCGTAAAATCAAGAAGCTGATCGACCTGCTGGAAGAGTCGAACCTCGCCGAAATCGAAATCAAGGAAGGCGAAGAGTCCGTGCGTCTGTCGCGCGCCCCGGTCTCCGGCTACGGCATGGTCCAGGCCCAGCCGCAGATGATGATGGCGCCGGCCCCGGCCCAGCAGGCCGCCCCGGCGATGCCGATGCAGTCGCCCACCGAAGCCTCCACCGGCGGCACCGCCAAGCCGGGCAATGCCCTGCCGGACGGCCACGTGCTGCGCGCGCCGATGGTCGGCACCTTCTACGCCTCGTCGTCCCCGGACAAGCCGGCCTTCGTCACCGTCGGCCAGCAGGTCAAGGCCGGTGACACGCTGGCCATCATCGAAGCGATGAAGATGTTCAACCCGATCGAGGCCGATGTCTCCGGCACCATCGTCGCCATCCTGGGCGAAAACGGCCAGCCGGTCGAATTCGACCAGCCGCTGTTCGTGATCGGCTAAGGATCCGTCCATGCTCGACAAAGTCGTTATTGCCAACCGAGGGGAAATCGCGCTGCGCATCCTGCGCGCGTGCCACACCCTGGGCATCCGCACGGTGGCCGTGCATTCCACGGTCGACCGCAATCTCAAGCACGTGGCGATGGCCGACGAGTCGGTCTGCATCGGTCCGGCGCCGTCCTCGGAGAGCTACCTCAACATTCCGGCCCTGATCGCCGCGGCTGAAGTCACCGACGCCCAGGCCATCCACCCGGGCTACGGCTTCCTGTCGGAGAACGCCGACTTCGCCGAGCGCGTGGAAGAGTCCGGTTTCATCTTCATCGGCCCCAAGGCCGACACCATCCGCCTGATGGGCGACAAGGTCGAAGCGATCCGCGCGATGAAGGCCGCCGGCGTGCCGTGCGTGCCCGGTTCGGGCGGCCCGCTGGGCGACGACATCGTGGCCAACACCAAGATTGCCCGTGAGATCGGCTACCCGGTCATCATCAAGGCAGCCGGTGGTGGTGGCGGTCGCGGCATGCGCGTGGTGCATGCCGAAGCATCGTTGAAGGCCGCCATCGAGACCACCAAGTCCGAAGCCAAGGCCGCTTTCAGCAACGACCAGGTGTACATGGAGAAGTTCCTGGAGAATCCGCGTCACGTGGAGATCCAGGTGCTGGCCGATGGCCAGGGCAACGCCATCCACCTCGGCGAACGCGACTGCTCGATGCAGCGCCGCCACCAGAAGGTGGTGGAAGAAGCGCCAGCACCGGGCATCACCCCCGAACTGCGCGAGCAGATCGGCAAGGTGTGCGTGGAAGCCTGCATCCGCATCGGCTACCGCGGCGCGGGTACCTTCGAGTTCCTGTACGAAGACGGCCGTTTCTACTTCATCGAAATGAACACCCGCGTGCAGGTGGAACATCCGGTGACGGAAATGGTGACCGGCATCGACCTGGTCTGCGAGCAGCTGCGCATCGCTGCCGGCCAGAAGCTGAGCATCAAGCAGAGCGACGTGGTGCTGACCGGCCACGCGATCGAGTGCCGCATCAACGCCGAAGACGCTGAAACCTTCGTGCCGAGCCCGGGCCAGATCACCGCCTTCCATCCGCCGGGTGGCCCTGGCGTGCGCGTGGACACCCACATCTACAGTGGTTACCGCGTGCCGCCGAACTACGACTCGATGATCGGCAAGCTGATCGTGCACGGCCCGGATCGCGAGACCGCGATCGCGCGCATGCGCGTGGCGCTGAGCGAACTGGTCGTGGACGGCATCAAGACCAACGTCGCGCTGCAGCAGCGCATCATGCGCGACAAGGGCTTCCAGGCCGGTGGCCAGAACATCCACTACCTGGAAAAGCGCCTGGCCGAACGCAAGAACAAGTCGATCGCGTTGACCTGATCGACGGCGTCCTGCAACACAGCAGAAAGGCGGGGATATCCCCGCCTTTTTGTTTGCCTGGACGCCGCCCTGCCTCAGCGCAGCAGCGCGATCAGCAGCAGGATCGGAATCGGGATGCCCAGCATCCACAGCAGCAGATATTTCATGGTTGCGTCTCCTCGTTGAACGTCGGGGTCACAGGTCGCGGCGGCGGCCGCCCCAGGTGGCGAACAGGCTGGCGCTGAAGGCACCGATCAGCAGCGTGATGAACAGCCACAGCGCGGCGTAGGCCGTGGCCTTGCGCGCGTCGTCGGCGGCCTGCTTGGCCTCCGCCTTGGCCTTCTCCAGCGCGGCGCGCAGACGGGTCTGCATGTCGGCCACGCGTGCCTGCGCCTCGGTCTGGCTCAGCCCGGTATGCGCGGCCACCAGCTGGGACAGGTACTGCGTATCGGCCGGGTCCATGCTGTTGGACGTCAGGCTGTTGACCACGATCCGGTTGACCTCGGCACGTACCTCATTGCCACGACCGGGGCCCGGTCCGGGACCACGCTCGGCGCCTGCCATCGGGCGCGGCGGCGGCGGCGCGAGGGTACCCGGTGCGACAGCCGCCTGGGCCGGATCGGCCGGGGCCGCCGGCGCCATCGGCGCTGCCGGTGCGCCCGGCGTGGGGCGGAACAGGCCATCGACCCAATACTGCAGGTCGCCGTTGTCGCCGCCCGCCGCAGTACCGGACGCCATCGCGGCCAGGCCACCGGCGGTGGTGGCGGCGGCACCGGCAGACGCGCCGGCCACCTTGGCACCCGCGCCCAGCACGCCGCCGATGGCGGTGGTGAGCAGCCCGGCGGTCAGCAGCGTCGCCACGGACCACGACAGGAACCCATGCGCGGTATCGCGGAAGTAGGTCTCATCGCCGTGCAGATTGCTCCAGCGGCTGCGCAGCCGCCCGGCGAGATAGCCACCGAGTCCGGACGCGGCAATGGCGGTAAATGTCAGCCAGGCGATGCTCGACCAGCCGAACGTTTCGGCGCTGACCCCTTCGTACGCCCACGGCGATACCGATGACAGCCCGAGGCCGACGCCCAGGATCAACAGCACCAGCGACAGCGCGGCCGCCGCGGCGGCACCGGCAAAGATCGCGGCCCAGGACACGGCATTGTCGCGCGGCGGTTCGATCACCGGCGCAGGCGTGACCACTGCGACCGTCGCAGTGGCATGGGGTTCGGGGAGGGCATGATCGCCTCGGATATTCATTCGACGGGGTCTCCAGCAGAGGTGCTGCGGATGCAGCCAACACCGTCAGGCTGCGCGTCGATGCGTGAAATACCCGAGAGCTGTGGGAGAAGATCGCGTCAGGACAGCGCGTCGATGAACGCGGCGACCGTCGCTGCGGCAGCCTCCGGACGCGCCTGCAGCAGCAGGTGCGGGCCCGCGAGCCACGTCGTGTCCTGCGCCGGCAGCAGCGCGGACACGTGACGCTGGCAGCGTGTGGGCAACAACCGGTCATCGGTGGCATGCAGGCACAACGTGGGCACGCGCAGCGCGGATGCGCAGCTGGCGACGTCAACCCCGAGCGCGGCCACCGCGCGCGTGCGCAACACATCGGCATGTACGCGCGACAGCGCAGCCGCCAAGGCGTCACGCAGCGCGGGCGTGCTCCAGCGCCCGAGCAGCAGCCAGGACAGCGCGCCCATCGGCAGCGTGCGCACCGGTGCCCAGTACAGAAGGGATTGCAGACGCCGCCACGCATACCAGGGCGAGCGCGCGAACGTCGTGGACAGAACCAGGCCGCGCAGGCGCGCCGGGTGCGCAGCGGCGATCCTCAGGGCCAACGGGCCGGAGAACGACTCGCCGAGCAGCACATACTCGCCCTCCGCGGGCAGTGCCGCCTGCACGATGTCGGCCAGTGCGTCGTAACCCAACGCGCGGTCCACCGGATAGGCGATCACCGTGGTGGCGATGCCGTGACGCTGCATCGCCGCAGTGAACGCCCACTGCTGGGTGCCGGTGGCATCCAGCCCGGGCAATACCACCAGACGCGCCGGTCGACGCGCGCCAGGGCTTGCGACGCCCTCGCCTTCAGGGATCAACGGCTGCTGTCTGCGGCCGTGATCTGGGTGTTCTTGACCGGCTCCACGCCCAGCGAGGAGGTCGGGTCCATGATCACCATCGTTTCGGTGGAGCCGTCCGGCCACACCACCTGGAAGGTACTGCCGGCCGGCAGCGACGCGAACGGCATGCCGCTCTGCGCGCGGTACACCGCGGCTACCTGGCTGGCACCGGCACGACGCACGTCGGCGTCGGCTTTCACCGAGGTCAACTGCACCTTGGACAGGCTCCGGTATCGATCATCGTAGGTATCGATCATCACCAGACCCACTGCGCCAGCCGAGTAGGCGACAAACAACACCACCCAGAACCAGAACTTGGCGCCATGCAGGAATCGACGGTAGTTCATCGCCCTTTCCTCTGCTTGATCAGCTGTTCCACCAACGCTTTCATTTTCCCCGCACCTTGCCGCGAGACCGCGGCGTCATACACGAAAGTGGCAAAGTCCTGCCCACCGTCCTGCGAACAAATCCCTCCGTTCGCGCAGAAATTGTTCATCAACACACTGTCTGGCCCGCACGCCATGCCCAGCTCGCAGGCTGCCAGGCGCCAGGCCAGTTCGCTGAACTGGTCCCCGGCCACCAGGCCCTGCAGCGCCGCGTCGCCGCTGGCACGTTGACCCATGCCCGAGGACAGGGCCATGTAGGCTTCCGGGTCGCGCGAATCGAGCACCCGCTCGACCAGCCCGCGCCGATAGCCCGGCGAATCTTCCAGCGCCTTGCCTTCAGCGAACAGCGAGGCTTCGGCGGCGAGGTTGCCGGCCTTGGCCGCCTGCATGCGCTGGGCAAGAATCAGCTGGCGCCCGAGGTTGTCGCTGCTGACAAAGCCCGTGCAGCGGCGCGCCACGCGCTCGCGCGCCTGCACCATGCCGACCGACGCCTTCAGGCCCAGCCCGGACAGCACGGTGTTGTCCAGCTGGTAACCGCCCGGGTCCATCGCATACAGCGCGCAGTAGTCGTACACCCGGCTGACCATCCATGCCGCCTCGGCGTTGCCGTTGGCGGCCTGCAGCTGCAGGCGCTGGGCGTAGGCGTACAGATCGGTGTCGCCTTCGATGTCGGCGCGGATGTCCAGCGGCAGCCCGGAGGCGATCGCATTGCCACGCTCGTTGGCCAGCAGCCGGCGCGCCAGCTGCTGCGCCTCGGCCGGCACCTGGGAGGTGGCCGACCCGGTCGTGTCCATCATCTCCGCGCCGGGCCGCTCGGCGTGCAGCACCCGATCGCCCGCGCGATAGCCCACCACCCCGAGCAGCGCCAGGGCAGGCACAACCAGCAGCCAGGTTTTCAGGGTGGGAACAAGCGCCATGAACGTACGCCGGGACTGCCAGTGGCCGACAACGGAACGCCCAGTTTAGCAAGCGTATTCGCGGCTGTCTGAACCGGCATTCGGCCCCCATCTCAGCCGCCCGGGAGACGATGTCGTGATCGGCACGCCGGGACCGCCCGCGCGCAATGGTCTAGCATGCACGGTTTTCCGCAGGCCTCGTCCCCCATGCCCTTCCTGGAACTCACCCTCCGCTGCACCGAAACCACGCAGCCCCGCTATGAGAATGCGCTGGACGACGTCGGTGCGCTGGCGGTGACCCTGCTCGATGCCGACGCCGACACCAGCAACGAGCAGGCGATCCTGGAACCCGGCGTGGGCGAGACCCCGCTGTGGAACGACCTGGTGCTGACCGCCCTGTTCCCGGCCGACACCAATGCGCTGGCCCTGCTGGCCGCCCTGGATGCGTTCGACCCGGGCCTGGACTGGGGCAACGCCAGCTTCCGTGCGGTGCAGGACGAAGACTGGGAACGCGCCTGGCTGGACCAGTTCCAGCCGATGGCCTTCGGCGAGCGCACCTGGATCGTGCCGTGGAACCATGACCTGCCCGAGGCCGCGCAGGCCGACGACGCCGCCGTGGTCCGGCTCGACCCGGGCCTGGCCTTCGGCTCGGGCACCCACCCGACCACCGCGCTGTGCCTGCGCTGGCTCGACGGCCTGGCCACCGAGGGCGCGCTGGACGGCCAGACCGTGCTCGACTTCGGCTGCGGCTCGGGCATCCTGGCGCTGGCCGCGCTGAAGCTCGGCGCCGCCCGCGCCGTGGGCGTGGACAACGACCCGCAGGCGGTGATCGCCACCGGCGACAACGCCGAGCGCAACGGCCTGCAGGACCGCATCGCGGTGTACCTGCCGGCCGACGAACCGCAGGCCACCTATCCGGTGGTGGTGGCCAACATCCTGGCCTCGGCGCTGGACGCGCTGGCCGAGGTGCTCGCCGCGCGCGTCGCGCCCGGTGGCCGCATTGCGCTGTCGGGCATCCTGCACGGCCAGGAAGGCGAACTGCTGGAACGCTACGCGCCGTGGTTCGAGGCGCTGGACGTGGCCCAGGACGACGACTGGATGCGCATCACCGGCACCCGCCGTGCTTGAATAAGGCGTCCTTCGCCCGGTCCCGCGCCCATGTCCGAGCCCACGCAGCCTCCGCGACGTCCGCTTGCCACCTTCCTGCGCCCTGCGCAGGAGGCAGCGGCCGTCGACGCGGGCGACATCCCGGTGCCGGGCGATGCACGCCCGGATGACACCGCCGAGGCCCGCATCGACGACACGCACGAACGGCCATCGCCGGGCGATGCGGTAGCGCCAGCGCACGCCGCCTGGGACGACGCGCCGGCGCCGGCCGTGTCGCCGGAATCCAACCCCGATGCGGCGATCGATGCCGCACCGGCCGCCGACGATCCGGCGCCTTCCATCAGCGCCGATGACGCTCCGGCGGCCACCGCACCGAGTTTCCTGCAGGCGCCGCGTGCGCGGCTGCGCACCCCGCGCTGGCAATGGGGACTGGTCGCCGGCCTGGGCCTCCTGTTGTTGCTGCAGATCGCGGTGGCCGACCGCGCGCGGTTGGCCGCCGATGCCGGCACCCGCCCGTGGATCGCCGGGCTGTGCAGCGTGCTGCGCTGTACGTTGCCGGCGTGGCGCGAACCGGCAGCGTTCAGCATGATCAGCCGCGATGTACGGCCCGTACCGGGCCAGCCCGGTGCGTTGCAGGTGCAGGCCAGCTTCCGCAACGATGCGCGTTGGGCACAGGCATGGCCCGCGCTGCGGCTGTCGTTGTCCGATGCCGATGGCCGCCTGATCGGCACCGGCGAGTTCGCGCCGGCCGACTACCTGGGCCACGCCAGCGCCAGCGGCAACACGCTGGAACCGGGACAGAGCGCGCGCATCGCCTTCCGCGTCCGCGAGCCGGCGGCGTCGACCGTCGCATTCACCTTCGAGTTCCTGTGACCCTGCCGTTCGTCCGGTTCGGCGTGGCAGCCTGCCGACGCACACGGTAGACTGGCCCCATCATCATTCCGCCGAGGGCTGTTGTCCGCCCCGGCTCCTGCATCGGGATCCTCCTTGAACGCTGTCCTTCCTCGTCCTGACACCAGTCGTGGCGCTCCCAAGCCACCGCTGCGCGAACATGTAGCCCAGTCGGTGAGGCGGTACCTGCGGGACCTGGATGGCTGCGACGCCGACGATGTCTACGAGATCGTCCTGCGTGAAATGGAGATCCCGCTGTTCGTGGAGGTGCTCAACCACTGCGAAGGCAACCAGAGCCGCGCCGCGGCGATGCTGGGCATCCATCGCGCCACGCTGCGCAAGAAGCTCAAGGAATACGGCATCACCACCTGAGCGGGTGTGCCCCTGCCGGTACACCGATCAACCGCTCCAGAAATACCGCACCAGGTGGAAGAACACCGGCGCGGCGAAGCACACCGAATCCAGCCGGTCGAGCATGCCGCCGTGGCCCTCGATCATGTGGCCCCAGTCCTTGATGCCGCGGTCGCGTTTGATCGCCGACATCACCAGGCCGCCCCAGAAGCCCATCAGGTTGACCACCAGCGACATGCCGAACGCCTGCCACGGCGTGAACGGGGTGAGCCAGCACAGTGCCGCGCCCAGCGCGCTGGCCGACAGCACCCCGCCGATGAACCCCTCCACGGTCTTGGACGGCGACAGCTTCGGCGCGATCAACCGCCGCCCGATCAGCTTGCCCCACACGTACTGGAGCACGTCCGAGGACTGCACCACGATCACCAGGAAGGCGAACAGCAGCAGGTTGCGTGCCGGTTCCACGCCGGCCAGGCGAAGGTTCAGCAGCGCCGGCACGTGGGAGATGCAGAACACGCAGATCATCAGCCCCCACTGCACCTTGGACGTGCGCTCCAGGTAATCGGTGGTGTCACCGCCGATGGTGGCCAGGATCGGCAGGAACAGGAACGCGTAGACCGGGATCAGCAGCGTGTACAGGCCGTACCAGTCGGTCCACACCAGCCAGTACTGCCAAGGCAGCACGATGTAGAACGCCGCGAGCAGCGCGTAGTAATCGCCGGCCCGGGTCGGTGTGAGGGTGATGAACTCGCGCAGCGCGAACAGCGACACCACCGCGAACAGCACCACCACGCCGGTACGCCCGAAGAAGAACGCCAGCGCCACCACGGCGGCCATCACCCACCAGGCGCGGATGCGCGAGACCAGGTTGGCCAGCACCGGGCTGGGTGCATGCCGCGCGCGCCAGCGCAGGGTCTCGGCGATCACCGTGGCCACCACCAGCACCGCCGCGATACCGGCAAACAGCAGCCGGGTCTGCGCGTGCGTGGACAGCTGGGCCACGTCGGTGGACAGCACCTGGAACACCGTCATGCGCGGCTCCTGCGCGGCTGCGGGTCCAACGCCAGCAGCGACACCCGGGCCCGCTCCAGGAAGCGGTCCTTGTCTTCGTCGGCCTTCAGCCGCAACGGTTCACCGAAGGTGGTGGTGCACAGCAGCGGCAACGGCAGCCAGCGGCCCTTGGGCATCACCCGCTTGAGGTTGTCGATCCACACCGGCACGAACTCCAGCTCCGGGCGTTGCCGTGCCAGGTGGTAGATGCCGCTCTTGAACGGCAGCACGCCCTCCTCGGTGTTGCGGGTGCCCTCGGGGAACAGGATCAGCGAGTTGCCCTCGTCCACCGCCTGGCACAGACAGGCGATGGGGTCGTGCTCGCGCTTGGCCGCATCGCGCTCGATCAGCACGCCGTTGAACACCGCATGGATCAGGTAGCGGCGCAGGGCGTCGCGCTGCCAGTAGTCGGCCGCGGCCACCGGCCGCACCTGGCGGCGCAGCGTGATCGGCAGCGCCGACCAGATCAGCACGAAGTCGCCGTGGCTGGCGTGGTTGCCGTAGTACACGCGGTGGTCGCTGGACGGCGCACAGCCCTGCCACAGTGCGCGCGCGCCGGTCAGCGCGCGGATCGCGCCACTGCAGCTGCGTGCGATCAGGTCAGCGATCACCACGGCACCGACCGGCACAGGTGCGCCGCCAGCAGCAGCAGGGCCTGCGCCCCCAGTGCGAGCAGTTGCCAGCGCATCAGCCGGCGCATGCCCTGCCACCGCGCCTGCCAGCCACGGCTGGTCGCCTGCGCGTCACGCAGGCCCAGCTTCTGCAGCACATCGTCGATCACGCCGGGGGCGGCGTCCGGATGGCACGCCTGCATGGCCTCCAGCAGCGCCGCATCGAAGCCGACGCGGGCGGCGTAGTACGCCTGCACGCCGGCGGCCAGCAGCGAGGCCAGCGCCAGCGTCAGCGCCACCAGGCCAGGGGCCGACGACAGGCTTGCCAGCAGCAGCGCGGCGGCCGCCAGCAGGGTGGATATCACGGCCGCCAGGCGTGCCTGGCGCAGGACGGCGGTCATCACCCGCAGTTGGAACAGCATGCTCATGCACTCACCTGTGTCTGTCCATTGGCCGCGGCGCCCTCGCGCACGGCCTGTTCAATCGCCCGGCGGTGGCGTGCGTGCAGCACGATCCGTGGGCAGTCCTGTGCCAGCAGGGTGATGGCGGCATCGGCGCTGGCGGTATGGCCGCTGCGGCACAGCCACGTGGCCACCGCAGCGGCGCTGCGCGAATAGCCCAGTGCACAGCACACCAGCACCTCGCCACGGCGACGGCCATGCGCGATGGCATCGGCGGCCTGGCGCAGCGCGGCCGGCGATGGCGTGGCCAGATCGAGCATCGGCACGCTGCGGTAGTGCCGCACCTGCGTGCGGAACGGCAGCTCGGCGCACACATCCACCACGGTCGCCACGGTGAGCGTGACGTCCGCGTCCGGCAGCCGGCCCAGCCATACACCGTCGATCACCAGCTGCGGCTGCGGCGCGCGTCGTGTCCACCAGCGCGCATTGAGCCAGGCAGCGCCCAGGTACGGCGCCAGCAGCCAGGTCGCGGCCATGCTCAGCCGCCCGTCCTCCTGCTTCTGGAAAACGGCGGTCCCCAGGCCGGCGTACGCCAGCGCCACCAGCAGCAGCGACAGGGCCGGCCAGGCCAGCCACAACGCCCAGCCGCCAACGGCCCACGCCAGGGCCGCACAGCCTGCACTACCGGCCAGGTAGAGCGCGGCCAGCCGCCAGCGCGTGGCCTCGTGCGCCCACTGCCAGTGCCGCAGCGGCGACGGTCCCTGCAGCGGCCACAGCCACACGCACAGCCAACCGACCGCCACGCCGGTCGGCACGTCGATGAAGTGATGCTGCCAGGTGGTCAGCACCGACAGCCCGATCAAGGCGAACCAGAGATGCAGCGCGGTCCGCCACAGGCCGTGCAGGTGCTGCTGGAAGCGCACCCACAGCACCACCAGCAGCACGATGTGCAGCGACGGCGCCTGGTTGAAGGGCTTGTCGAAGCCCAGCAGCACATCGAACAGCCAGCCAAACACGCCGCCGGTTTCCGGCCGCTCCAGGTTGAAGCGCAGTGGCCACAGCAGGAAGCACGCCACCGACAGCAGCTGCGCGGTCAGCAGCCGGCGCGCGTGCGCGTCCAGCTCGGCGCGCTGCGTGCAGACAAAGAACGACGCCACGTAGAACAGGTCGATGGACCAGTACGGCACGATGGTCCAGGCCTGGAACGGAATGCGCGCCTCCCAGTCGAACACGATCGAGGGCACGAACGGCAGACGCGCCGCCATCGCATTGGCGAAGCCGTAGCTGAGGAAGAAGAACGGCCCCAGCAGGGCCAGCCACAGCAGCGCGCGCCGCCAGGGACGCACGCCCTCAGTCATGGCCCACCCGGCGCGCCAGCGACACGGTGAAGATGCCGAAGCGGTCGATACGCTGGGTCACCTTCTCGAACCCGGCCAGACGCACCAGTTCGTCCATCTCCTGCTGGGTACGGCGGCGCATCACCCATGCCGCGCCCGCACGGTGGCTGGTCAGCGCGCGGGCGATGAATTCCAGCTGCGGGTGCCACGGCTGGCCGGTGTAGACCAGGTAGCCGCCCTCACGCATGGCGGCAGCGATACCCTGGAGCGAGCGCGCCACCGCATCGTTGTCGGCGAACAGTTCGTACAGGCCCGACACGATCGACAGCGTCGGCGTGTCCGGCAGCGCCGCCAGCGCCTCGGCATCGAAGGCATCGCCCTGCTCGAAGCGGGCGATGTCGGCCGCGCCGAACGCCTCGATCAGCGCGCGGCCTTCCACCACGTTGCGTTCACTGAAATCGCGCAGCAGGATCGCATCGGCACGCTGTTCGCCTTGGGCCAGCGCATCCAGATCGTAGCGCCCGTGGCCGGCGGCCACATCGAGCACGCGCACCGCCTTCCCCTCGCCGCGCAGGCGCAGCGCCGCCAGCTGCAGCAGCTCGCGCACGTGGGTGCGGCGCACCCGGATGCCGCGCCAGCCGATGGCGTCGAGGTAGTTGCGATCCACAAACCGGCCCAGCGGGCCGCGCCCGCGCGCCTGGTCGCGGTAGATGTAGTCCAGGGTACTGCCCGAATCGAAACCGGTCTCCAGCCCCAGCGCGATGCCCTCGGACAGGCGGCCGCCCACGCGCAGGCCGGCGCGGGTGAAGCGCCAGTACAGATCCTTCAGGCTGTTGCGCTGCGGGGGCCAGGCCAGCACCTCGGCCTCGTCGAAGGTGGGGCCGTGGCGATGCGCGTTGCGCAGGCTCGGCCGCACCAGCGGCGCGGCGAAGCGCTCGCCGATGAAGCGGCGGATGGCGGCCACGGCCGGGGCGCGGTCGCGCTCGCCGAGGGTGTCATGGAAGAAACCGGGCAGCAGGTGGCGTTCCTTGACCGGTGAACTCAGGCGCTCGTAGAAGCGGTCCTGCGGCGCACGGTGCACCACGAAGTCCGCGCCGGAAACCAGCAGCTGGGTCGGCACGGTGATCGCCTGCGCATCGCCGACCACACGATCGGCGGCGTCGTACAGCCCCAGCAGTACGCGCACCGAGATCGGCCGGGTGATCAGCGGGTCGGTGCGGTAGCTAGCCACCCGCTCCGGGTCGTGGGTGAGCCACTGCGGCTTGACGTAGCTGTTGACGAAGAAGTTGCCGCGCAGTTTCTGCATCAGCGCCAGGCCAGGGCGCGCGAACGGCACGTACAGCTTCACCTTGAACGCCGGCGAAGCGAGCACCAGCGCGCGCAGCGGCGGCGCGTAGTCGTGCACCCAGGTCGCGGCGACCACCGCGCCCACGCTCTGGGCGATGATCGCGATGTCTTCCACGGCAATGCCGTGGTGCTCGCGCAGGTGCGCGATGAAGCTATCCAGATCGCGCACCAGCGCGTCGAAGCCGGGCGCATCGCCGCGCACGCCGGGCGATTGGCCGTTGCCGCGGGCATCCCAGGCGAACACCTCCATCCCGGGCAGGTCCAGCTCATCGACCAGATGCGCGACACGGCCGGAATGCTCGTGCCCGCGATGCAGCAGCACCAGCGCGCGCCGGGGCGAGGTCGCGGTCGGGTCGGTGGCAGGCCAATGCCGGTAGAACAGCGGCTGTGCGTCGAAACTGTGGAACTGCAGGTGTTGCTGTGCGCGCATGCATCACTCCGTTGTGCATCCGGCGGAATCCGCCGTTGATCGACTGCCGGCTGGGTCAGCCGGCCTCCGCCAATCCTGTCCTTACCCGGCGCACCGTGGTCCAGGCGCACAAGGCGGCCGCAGCCCACGCGATCCAGGTCACCCCTGGCGCCGCAATCCAGCCCAGGGCCAACAGCGCCCCGGTCACGCCCACGACGAAGGCGCGATCGCTTTTGCCCATCGGCCCGTCGTAGCGGCGGCTTGCCCCCACCATCAGGCCGAGGACGCCAGCGTACTCGCAAACCGCCGCCAGCCACGCCAATGTCCACAGCGCAGCGGCGGCCACGCCCGGCAGGCTCAGCAGCGACAGGTACAGCGCCGCGTCGGCGATGACGTCGCAGAGTTCATTGAGATAGGCACCCAGCCGCGACTGCTGCCCGAACTCGCGGGCAAGCATGCCGTCCACGGCATTGAGCGCCATGCGCAGCAGCATCCACACCGGCAGCGCCAGGTACCACAGCGGCTGCGCCGGGCCCCACACGTACACCGCAGCGGCCACCGCCAGCGAGACCAGCGCGGCCGCCAGCGTGACCGCGTTGGCGGTGACCCCGGCGCGGTACAGGCCAGCAACGGCGGGCCGCAGCAGCGCCTGGAAGCGTCCCTTCAATGCATAGATCGACACGATTCCCTGTCCTGCAGTTCATGGCGGATGCCGGGGAGCCTACAATATGCACCCGCTCCGCTTCGATCTCCTGCCCCCATGAGTTCCGATCTGCTGCCCGTGCGCCGGGCCCTGCTGTCCGTTTCCGACAAAACCGGTCTGATCGACCTGGCCCGCGCCCTCGCCGCCCGCAACGTCGAGCTGCTGTCCACCGGCGGCACCGCCAAGGCGATCCGCGACGCCGGCCTGGCCGTCAAGGACGTGGCCGATGTCACCGGCTTCCCGGAAATGATGGACGGCCGGGTCAAGACCCTGCATCCGCTGGTCCACGGTGGCCTGCTCGGCCGCGCCGGGCTGGACGAGGCGGTGATGGCCGAACACGGCATCGGCGCGATCGACCTGCTGGTACTGAACCTGTATCCGTTCGAGTCGGTCACCGCCAAGGCCGGCTGCACGCTCGACGATGCGGTGGAGAACATCGACATCGGCGGCCCGGCGATGCTGCGCTCGGCGGCCAAGAACTTCGCCCGCGTCGCGGTGGCCACCGCCCCGTCGCAGTACGCCGAGCTGCTTGCCGAGCTGGACGCCAACGATGGCCAGCTGTCGGCCGCCAAGCGCTTCGCCTTCTCCGTGGCCGCGTTCAACCGCGTGGCCCAGTACGACGCGGCGATCAGCAACTACCTGTCCGCCGTGGCCAGCACCGAGGCGGCCGTGCCGGTGCGCACCGAGTTCCCGGCGCAGATGAACAGCAGTTTCGTGAAGGTGATGGACCTGCGCTACGGCGAAAATCCGCACCAGAGCGGCGCGTTCTACCGCGACCTGCACCCGGTGCCGGGCACGCTGGCGACCTTCCAGCAGCTGCAGGGCAAGGAGCTGAGCTACAACAACCTGGCCGATGCCGATGCCGCGTGGGAATGCGTGCGTCAGTTCGACGCGCCGGCCTGCGTGATCGTCAAGCATGCCAATCCGTGCGGCGTGGCCGTGGGCGCCGGCAACGGCGATGCCTACGAGCTGGCCTACGCAACCGATCCGACCAGCGCGTTCGGCGGCATCATCGCCTTCAACCGCCCGCTCGACGCCGCCACCGCCAAGGTGATCCTGGACCGCCAGTTCGTCGAAGTGCTGATCGCTCCGGACTACGAGCCGGCCGCGCTCGAGTACGCGCAGAAGAAGGCCAACGTGCGCGTGCTGCGCATTCCGCACGGCGACGGCCGCAACAACTACGACACCAAGTGCATCGGCTCGGGCCTGCTGGTGCAGAGCGCCGACAACCGCGGCATGACGCGCGATGAACTGACCGTGGTCAGCACGCTGGCGCCCACCGACAAGCAGTTCGCCGACCTGCTGTTTGCGTGGAAGGTGGCCAAGTTCGTCAAGTCCAACGCCATCGTCTACGCCAAGGACAACCGCACCATCGGTGTTGGCGCCGGCCAGATGAGCCGGGTCTACTCGGCACGCATCGCCGGCATCAAGGCGGCCGACGCGAACCTGGTGGTGGAAGGATCGGTGATGGCCTCCGACGCCTTCTTCCCGTTCCGCGACGGCATCGATGCCGCGGCGGCCGCCGGTATCAAGGCGGTGATCCAGCCGGGTGGCTCGATGCGCGACAACGAAGTGATCGCCGCGGCCAACGAGCATGGTCTGGCGATGGTGTTCACCGGCGTGCGCCACTTCCGCCACTGACGCCGCGATGACCACGACAGGGAATGTCGACCGCCGCGCCTGCCGCTATTGGCTGGGCGCGGCACTGACGGTACTGCTGGCCGGGTGTGGCGATGCGCCCCCGGCCGATCCGGGCAAACCGGCGCGTCGGCTCGACAGCCACGCACCGGCCACACCGGCGCCAGCCGCGCCGGTCAACGACGATCAACGCCTGCTGGCCTTCCTGCACGACCGCTACGGCGCCAAGGCCACGCTGGACACGGCGTGGAAGGACCAGTGGGACGACCCGGACCAGGAGGCCACACGCCCGGTGGAGCGCCGCCTGTGCGCCCGGCAGACGGTGGCGGTGACCGGGCAGGCGCATCAGCTGGTAGCGGTCTGCCAGACCATTGAAGACGTCGCCAGCGTCGAACCGGGCCGTATCGACCTGTACGTGCTGCGCGACGGCGAGGCGGTAGCCGAGCACCTGCTGATGTACTCGGGGATGCGCGGCATGCCCGGCACGGTGGCGATCGACACGCTGGGGCCCGAGCGGCCGGCGTTCCGCATCACCGACGGCTGGTACGGGCAGGGCTATTCGCTGGTGTCGCGCACCTACGTCGCCCTGCACGACAACCGCCTCACCCCGGTCGCCAGCTTCCGCGACCACATCGACAACGACAGCGCGTACGACTGCGACGAGGACCCGTCCGCCTGCGCGAACCGGCTGTTCAACATCGATTTCAGCGTGACGGCGGACATGCAGGCACTGCAGGACGGCTACGCCGCGCTGGATGTCCGTGGCCAGGGGCCGGAATGCGCCGGCCCCACCGACGAGCACTACCGCCTGGTGTACGACCCGGCCAAAGGCGCCTACCCGATCCCGGACGCGCTGCTGCGCGAACAATGCCGCGAGTAGGTACTACGCTGCAGGGCAGCGCCCTTCCCTTCTGACGTCCCCATGACCATGACAACCACCCGCATCCACCGCACCGCTCTCCCCGCCTGCATTGCGCTGGCGGTGGCCCTGCTGGCCGGGTGCGGCAAGGACGGCCCGGCGGCGCAGGAAGCGGCGAAGCGCCAGCTGGATACCACCGCCCCGATCGTGGAAACGGTGCTGGCCAGCGGCGATGCCGACGCGCGCCTGCTGACCTTCCTGCACCAGCGCTATGGCGCCAAGGCGCAACTGGACGGCGCCTGGAAGGACCGCTGGGAAGACACCGAGGTGGTGGCGATGCGGCCGGTGGAGCGCGCGGTCTGCGCCCGCCAGCGCGTGACGGTCGATGACCAGGCCCACACCCTGCTGGCCATCTGCCAGACCATCGAGGATGCCGCGAGTGTTGAACCGGGCCGGGTCGACCTGTTCGTGCTGCGCGACGGCGAGCGTGGCGGCGCCACCGACAGCCAGCCGTGGCCGCTGCTGGTGGTGGACCAGCGCCTGCTGGTCAACGCCGGCGGCGATGGCGCCCCCGGTACGGTGCAGGTGGAAACGCTGGGGCCGCAGCGCCCCGCCTTCCACCTCACCCAGCGCTGGAACGGCCGCGGCGGTACGCTGGTCGACCGCAGCTACATCGCCCTGCACAACAACCGCCTGCGCGATGTGGCCCGCTACCGCGACCATCTCGACAACCTGGCCCGCTATGACTGCGACAGCGATCCGGACGACTGCGAGGGCGCCGTCTTCAATATCGACTTCAGCACGACGGTGGAGCAGCAGGAGCCCGTGGACGGCTACTGGCCGATCACCGTGCGTGGCCGCGGCCAGGACTGCGCCGGGGCGGCGCATGAGTTCCACCAGCTGATGTTCGACCCGGCAACGCGGGCCTACCAGGTGCCCGAGGCGCTGCAGCGGGACGACTGCGGCGGCAGCTGACCGGCGCGTGGCCCGGCGACCGTGCCATGCACCCGGCACCGGCACCGCGTAAAATCGCCGGTCTGCCCCCCTTACGCGAGAAGTGCATTGAAGATCCTGGTCATCGGCGCTGGCGGCCGTGAACACGCCCTGGCCTGGAAGCTGGCCCAGTCGACGAAGGTGAGCGAGGTGCTGGTCGCGCCCGGCAATGCCGGTACCGCCACCGAAACCAAGTGCCGCAACGTGCCGGTCAAGGTCACCGACCTGGACGGCCTGCTCGCGCTGGTGGCCGCCGAGGGCGTGGCGCTGACCGTGGTCGGCCCGGAAGTACCGCTGGTGGCCGGCGTGGTCGACCGCTTCCGCGCGGCCGGTCACCGCATCTTCGGGCCCACCGCCGCCGCCGCGCAGCTGGAAGGCAGCAAGGCGTACGCCAAGGACTTCCTGGCCCGCCACGGCATTCCGACCGCGTTCTATGCGGTGCACACCGAGGTGGAGCCGGCCCTGGCCTACCTGCGCCAGAAGGGCGCGCCGATCGTGGTCAAGGCCGACGGCCTGGCCGCCGGCAAGGGCGTGATCGTGGCGATGACCCTGGCCGAGGCCGAAGACGCGGTGCGCGACATGCTCTCGGGCAACGCCTTCGGCGATGCCGGCGCCCGCGTGGTGATCGAGGAGTTCCTCGACGGCGAGGAAGCCAGTTTCATCTCGATGGTGGACGGCCGCACCGCGTTGCCGATGGCCACCTCGCAGGACCACAAGCGCGTGGGCGACGGCGATACCGGCCCGAACACCGGCGGCATGGGCGCCTATTCGCCCGCACCGGTAGTCACCGACGAGGTGCATGCGCGGGTGATGCGCGAGGTGGTCAACCCGACCGTGCAGGGCATGATCGCCGACGGGATTCCGTTCACCGGTTTCCTCTACGCGGGGCTGATGATCGATGCCAGCGGCGCGCCGAAGGTGATCGAATTCAACGTGCGCTTCGGCGATCCGGAAACGCAGCCGGTAATGCTGCGTCTGCAGTCGGACCTGGTGGATCTGGTCGAGGCGGCCATCGATGCGCGCCTGGACGCGGTGCAGGCCGAGTGGGACCCGCGCCCGTCGCTGGGCGTGGTGATGGCGGCAGCGCCCTACCCCGAATCACCGATCACCGGCGATGTGATCCACGGGCTGGACCAGGTGCCGGCGACGGCCAAGGTGTTCCATGCCGGCACGACGCTGGACGCGCAGGGCCAGGTGCTCAGCGCCGGCGGCCGTGTGCTGTGCGTGGCCGCGCTGGGTGACAGCGTGGGCGACGCACAGACCAACGCCTATGCAGGCGTGGCGGCGGTGACGTGGGCCAACGAGTTCCACCGCAACGACATCGGCTGGCGGGCAGTGGCGCGCGAGCGCGGTTGAGGCGTTGGGGGCTTGGCGCTTAGCGCTTGGCGCCTTGATGTTGGCGCGCGGTCCGGGGTGGGTATGCCTGCCCAGGACACGCCGTGAACCCATCCCTGGGGGCTCGTCCACAAC
>NZ_JBMOWY010000075.1:0-39797 GCF_049310345.1 Stenotrophomonas sp. GZD-301
GGAGCCGGCCAGCGGCCGGCACTACGCGTGATCCCTGGCATGGTGGGGAGCCGGCCAGCGGCCGGCACTACGTGTGATCCCTGGCATGGTGGGGAGCCGGCCAGCGGCCGGCACTACGCGTGATCCCTGGCATGGTGGGGAGCCGGCCAGCGGCCGGCACTACGTGTGATCCCTGGCATGGCGAGGAGCCGGCCAGCGGCCGGCACTACGCGTGATCCCCGGCATGGTGGGAGCCGGCCGGCGGCCGGCACTACGTGAGCGCGTGGTGCCGGTTCCTGCGGGCTCAATAGATCGGGGTGACTTTCATCTGCGGCAATGGCCGTGGCGCGCCGTCGGTGAGGTCCGGGCCGAGGTCTTCCCAGCGCTGGCCCTGCTCGACCATCTGGTGCCACAGCTGCTGCGATTCGCGCCGCTTGTCTTCCGAGCCCAGGCGGTATGAGGGCGGCGGCGGCTCGCCGCTGGCCACGGTCTCGTACGCATCGCGCCAGGCAGCCACGCGCTGCGCGGGATCGTCGGTGCGTGCGATTTCCAGCGTGTAACGCTGGTAGGCCGAGGCCAGGTTGCGCCAGCGGATCCAATAGTGGTTGGCGAAGGAGAAGTCGCAGAAGCGCTCACCGGCCACGCTGCCCTTGGCGGCGATGCGGCTGAGCACGTCCTGCGGCATGTCCAGGTTCATGCCGCCCTCGTCGCCGTGCAGCGAGACATGCACGATGCGATCGCGATAGCCCGGCGCACGCGCCTGCAGTACATCGCGCCAGTTCTGCATGGTGGAGACGATCGAGAACAGAAAACCGGACATCTCCGCCGCGGCGAGTGGCTTGGCAATGGACTGGTAGCTGCGCTGCCAGCCCTGGCGGTTCTCGGTGGGCAGGAACACGGCGCGCTCGATCTGCGCCTGCTCGCCCTGCCCGTCGGCCCCGGAGAGCATCACCGCGTCGGCATGGCGCGGGTACACCAGGTTGATGCCGAAGGTGGGCCAGCGCGGCAGTGCGGCGTCGAACAGGTGGATCGGGAAGTTGCTGCTGATCCCGCCATCGGAGAACCAGCAGACCCGGAAGGCGGTGATCACCGCCCCACAGTTCTGCCCGCCACTGGTCAGCCCTTCCATGCTGTCGGCGACATTGCTGTTGTCGCGCGCGGGCGCGGACTCGGCCACCGGCTCGCAGCGGCGCTCGCGGCGGGCCGGCTCGTGCAGCGGCACCGCGCTGATCAGCAGCGGGAAGCTCAGGCTCATGCGGGTGGCCACCAGTACCGGCAACTGCTCGCCATCGACCAGCCGGTAGTAGTCGCGCCCGTCCACGTGCTGCGGCGCCCCGGCCTGCGCCACCAGCCAGTCCACCACAGTGGCCGGGAACAGCTGCAGGAACTCCTCGCGCACGAACCAGAAGTGCGCCGCACTGAACGGCAGCGTGCGCGGCTCGGTATGCGAGACGCAGGTGGTGATCATCTGCAGGCTGATCGCATGCGCCCCGGCCGGCTCACCGGCATAGCGCGGCGCCTGGTGCAGGTCGCCGAAGGTCAGCGGCCGGTCGGCCGGCAGGCCGGCCAGCGCCTGCAGGCGGTCATGCAGCCAGTCGGTGAGGGCCGGCGTCGACGCATCGGCCTGGGTGGCGCCGCTGCACAGGCCCAGCAGGTTGCGCCGGGCCACCCGCGCCACGCGCAGGGCCGAGGCCAGCACGCCGGCACCGTAGGCACACAGCAGCGACGGCAGCAGCGTTGCCCAGACGCCATCCGTGCCGCCGGCCAGCCAGCCGATGCCGAGCAGCGCCAGCAGCGTGGCCAGCAGCTCCAGCGGCGCGATCGCGAACACCGCCGCGAGCAGGCAGGCGATCTTGCGCGACAGGCTGGACTTGCCGGTGAGCATCACCAGCAGCCGGTAGGCAGTGCGTGCGCCATGCGCGGGCTGGAACAGGCTGTAGATGAAGCCGCGCCGCGACAGCTCGGCCGATACCGTGGCCAGGCCCGGAAAACCGACCTGCGCCTCCACCGCCTCGCCGGCATGGCGCCGGCGGTCGCCCAGCGCGGCCGCGGCAGCGACCGCAGCGGCGATGGCACCGGCCGAGGTGCCGCCGATGTTCTTGAAGCGGTACTGGCGGGCCAGCGACAGCACCGCGTTGGGATACACGATGCCGCTGGTGATGCCGCCCTTCATGACCAGATCGCAATACCTGTCCGCCACGCTGCCATCCTCTGTCCGCCGGTGCGCAGCCGATCCGCGCACCCTCCCCGTGCATGGCCCGGATGGGGCCGCCGCATCGGGAGGTCGATAACGACAGTATCGCCTGCGGGCTTCTCAGGACCTGAGAAACCGGCCACGGATCGGCCTATTCGGCCGTGCCGGACTGCGGCACGCGCCGTACCTGGGACAGGTCGTAGCCAAGCGCGGCGATGCGGGTCATGGCCTTCTGGTAGTCCGCATCGGACAGGGTCGGGGTGCGTGACATCAGCCAGACATAGTCACGCTTGCTGCGGCCGACAATCGTCTGCTGGTAATCCGCGTCCAGGTACACGATCACGTACTCGGCCTGGATCGGCCAGATGAACTGCATGCCCCAGACCGCCCCGCCGGTGCCTTCCTTGACAGTACCGATCGGGTGCATGGTTTTCAGCGGCGCGTCGAAGCTGCCCTTGCGGTAGCGGAAGGTGGTCTGGATGCGGCCGTCCGGGCGCAGCGCATAGGATTCCACCGCATCGTAGGCCTCGCGCTCGGGCCGGCTGGGAATATGTGCGATGACATACCAGTCGCCCATGAAGCGCGGCACGTCGACCTGCGCCACCGGGGGAATGGGGCGGGTATTGCCGCCGCAGCCGCCCAGCAGCATGCCGGTGAGCAGCAGCGGGATGAAAGCGCGAATCGTCATGACAGCGTCCTCGACAGGCGTGGGGGTTCAGGGGCGATCGAACAGGTAGTGCGCCACCTGCCACTGCTGGCCCTGCTGGTAGCCGAACAGCTCCGCGCAGGCCATCCAGAACATGCGCCAGCGCTGGTGCCACAGCGGCGCTGCGGCATCGCCATAGCACTGGCGCAGCACCGCCATCACCGCATCCTTCTCGCGGTCCTGGTTGGCCAGCCAGTGGTTGGCGGTGCGTTCGTAGTGGGTGCCATCCAGCAGCCAGCGCTGCTGCAGGTGCAGGTGCTGCTGGAAGAACAGCAGGGTATCGGCGGCGGGCATCAGGCCACCGGTGAAGAAGTGCCGGCCCATCCAGTTGTCGTCGCCATCGGTCTCGAACGGGTACATCAGCGTGCGGTGCACGAAGATGTGCACGAACAGCTTGCCCTGCGGGGTGAGCCAGCCGTGGATGCGCTGCAGCAGCTGCGGGTAATTGCGCATGTGCTCGAACATCTCGATGGATACGCAGCGGTCGAAGCTGCCCGCCTCCAGGGTGAGGTGGTTGACGTCGCGGGTGAGCACGGTGACGTTGTCCAGGCCCAGTGCGCGGCACTGCCCCTGGATGTACTCGCGTTGGCTGTTGGAGTTGGAGACTGCGGTGATCCGCGCGTTGGGGTAGCGCTCGGCCATCCACAGCGTGAGCGAGCCCCAGCCGCAGCCCAGTTCGAGGATGCGCTGGCCGTCGGCGAGCTGCGCGCGCTCGCCATACAGCGCCAGCATCGCCTCTTCGGCTTCATCCAGCGTTTCGCGGCCGGTGGCGTAGTAGCAGCTGCTGTACTTCAGGCGCCTGCCCAGGCAGTGATGGAAGAAGTCCGCCGGCACTTCATAGTGCTGGCGATTGGCCGCATCCACGTGCAGCGCCACCGCGCTGCTGGCCAGCCCGGCGATGCGGGCGGCGAAGCGCTGCGACTGGGCCTGCTGGCCACCGGCGAGTTCGTCGCGCAGGCGCTGCTCGCACTGGCGGCGGATGCCCAGGCGCAGCAGCGCGTCGGGCAGCAGGCCGCGCTCGGCCAGGCCGGTCAGGCCGGGGGCGTAGTCCGGCAGGGGCAACGATTCACTGGCGGCATTCACGATGACATCTCCTTGCGGGAGGAAGAGCGGGAGGGGAACCACGGGAACAGCATCGGGGTGGTGCGCTGGTAGTCGCGGTAGTCCTCGCCACGGCTGCGCAGCGCCTGCGCTTCGGTGAAGGGAATGCCGCTGACCCAGCGCAGGAACACGTACATGACCAGCGGACCGGACCACGCCAGCCACCACAGCGGCGACTGCACGGCCAGCAGCACGTAGGTGAACCAGTGCAGCCATTCGAAGAAGTAGTTGGGATGCCGCGAGTAGCGCCACAGACCTTGGCGGCAGGTCGTTCCCCTGTTGGCCGGGTCGGCGCGGAAACGGGCCAGCTGGCGATCGGCAAGCGCCTCGCCGCCCACGCTCAGCAGCCACACCGCGGCCGCTGCGACCAGCCAGCCGGCATGCGTCGGCGGTGCGACCGACACCGCCACGAACGGCAGCGCGAACAGCACGATCAACAGCGCCTGGAACTGGAAGAAGCCGAAGATCTTGCCCTGGTGACCGTTCCAGTACTGCCGCAGGTGCTGGTAGCGGCCGTCCTCCGGCTCGCTCCGCACGCGGTGCCACAGGTGCAGCGCCAGCCGCGCGCCCCACAGCCCGCCCAGGACCGCCAGCGCGATCCGCGGCGTCGACGCGCCAGCACCGAGCACGGCAAGCAGCAGCGCCGATGCGCCGACGCCCTTGGCCCACAGTACGTCGACCACGCCGATGTTCTGGTGGCGGCGCTGCCACCACCAGCCCCACGTCATGATCACCGCGGCATACAGCCAGACCACCCACAGCATCTTCATCGTGCTTCTCCTGCAGCGAGGGTGTTGATCGGATCCATCCGGCGCTGCCAGTGGCGCGCGCACGCGGCCAGCAGCGGCAGCGCGACCGCCCAGCCGAGGCCCAGCATCGCCACGCCCTGCCAGGTGGGGGCGGCGAACGTCACCGAGGACCAGCCGCGCGCAGCAGACAGATAGGCCAGCGGCGCCAGCAGCAGGCCCACCAGGGCGGCCACGCGCAGATGCCGCTGCAGCACAGCGAAGGACACCGTCAGCGTCATGGCGAACGCCGCCCACAGCGCCAAGATCCAGATCGGGGCCAGCCAGGCCGAGGGATGTGCGGCGGCGTACACCACCCGCCCCGTGCCGCCCGCCAGGCCATCGACCACCAGCCCGCAGCCGATCGCCACGCCCATCAGCCGCGCCTCGACCGACGGCTGCGGCGACCACGCCAGCTGGCTGGCCACGTACACGGCGGCGGCCAGCAGTGCCGGCCACCACAGCCCGTGGCCGGCGCCGACCACCGCGCACAGCCAGACCAGCTGGTTGCCGATCACGTTGGACCAGAAGCGCAGCACCTCAGCCCTCCCCGGCGATCAGCGCGGGGCGGTAGCCGGGGCGCGCCATCAGCAGGTGTGAGACGCCGATCGAGCGCTCCAGGAAGCCGCCCTCGCAGTAGGCCAGGTAGAACTCCCACATCCGGATGAAACGCGCATCGAAGCCCTGCGCGCGCACGGCGGGCAACTGGGCGAGGAAGCGGTGCCGCCAGGCGCGCAGCGTCAGCGCATAGGACGGCCCGAAGTCGTGCTGGCCGATCAGCTGCAGGTCGCTGCTGCGGGTCTTGGCGGCGACGATCGCGTTGATGGACGGAATGAAGCTGCCGGGGAACACGAAGCGCTTGATGTAGTCCACGCTGCGACGGGCCTGTTCGTAGCGCTGGTCCTCAATGGTGATGGCCTGCAGCAGCGCCAGCCCGTCGGGGGTGAGCAGGCGGGTGAGCGTGGCGAAATAGGTATCCAGGTACTGCGCGCCGATCGCCTCGATCATCTCGATGGAGACCAGCTTGTCGTACTGGCCCTCCAGGTCACGGTAGTCCTTGAGCAGCAGGGTCACCTTGTCCTGCAGGCCGGCGGCCTCCACCCGGGCCTTGGCCAGCGTGTACTGCTCGACGGAAATGGTGGTGGTGGTGACATGGCAGCCGATCTCGCGCGCCGCGTACAGCGCGAAGCCGCCCCAGCCGGTGCCGATCTCGATGACGCGATCGTCGGCGGTGAGCTGCAGCTGCTCGCAGATGCGCGCCAGCTTGCGCTGCGAGGCCGCCTCCAAGGTATCCCCGGCGCTGGCATACAGCGCCGAGGAGTACATCAGGTCTTCGGACAGGAACAGCGAGAAGAACGGGTTGCCCAGGTCGTAGTGCGCGGCGATGTTGCGCCGGCTGCCTTCGCGGGTATTGCGGCGCAGGCGGTTCCAGCCCTTCAGCAGCCAACCGCCGACACGCGCCACGCCGTGCTCCATGCTGTCGAGCAGGTCGCGGTTGCGCACCAGCAGCTGCACCAGCGCGACCAGGTCGCTGCAGCGCCAGTCGCCCCGGATGTAGGCCTCACCGGCGCCGACGCTGCCCTGCGCGGCCACGGCGCGGTAGAACGCCGGATCGTCGACCCACACGGTGACGCGCAGCGGTGCCGTCGGATCGCCCAGCATTACGTCGCCGGCCGCATCGCGCAGGTGCAGGCTGCCGCCGCGCAGCGGGGCCAGCTGGGAGACCAGGCGATCGCGCAGGAAGCGTTCGAGCGCGGTGGGCAGCGCGGGCAGAAGTGGCCGGGTCATGTCGTTCATGGGCGTTTTCCAGCAAGCGAAGGGTGGACGTGGACGGGGGTGCGCTTGAGCCACAGCCGCAGCGCCTGCCAGTGGATGGCCGCCACCACCTGCAGGGTCATCAGCGGGTAGCGCAGCAGGACGCCGGCGAGGCTGCGGCGGTCCAGCGGTTGGCGCTGCAGGACCAGATCGGCATCGAACTGGCGCGCGCCGTCGCGCCAGACCTGCATGTGCACGTGCAGATCCTCGCCCGGTGCGGTGAAGCGCCAGCGGTAGCGGCAGTCCATCGGCATGAACGGCGAGACGTGGAACTGTTTGTCGAACTCCCACGCCAGCGCGCGGCCGTGGGCATCGGCGGCGGCCACCGGCAGCACGTAGGCGTGCCGTTCCTTCCAGGGCGTGTTGGTGATCTCCGCGACGATGCACTCCAGCGTGGTGCCGTCCGCCGCGTAGCAGTAGTAGAAGCTGACCGGGTTGAACACGTGGCCGGCATAGCGCAGGTGCGCGAGCAGGCGGACCGGTCCGGCCGGCGCGTGACCCAGCGCCTCGGTCACGCGCGCACGCACGGCCTCTGCCAGCGGCACCGCCGGATCGCCCAGGTAATCGCTGCGGCGGAACTCGGCCAGGTTGCGGCGGCCCACCGACCACAGCCAGCGGCCACGGAACACCTGGTCCAGCTCATCCAGATCCAGCAGCAGTTGCGCCACCGGGTAGCCGAAGGCGTGGGCCTGCGGCAGATGGCGGCGATGCCGCATGCGGCCGCGGTAGATCGCGCTGGCGCTCATGCCGGCACCGCTTCGGACAGCGGCCAGTACGCGTCGGCATCCAGTGCCTCCAGCGCATCCACCACGCGGCGCGCGCTGCGGATGCCGTCTTCATGGAAGCCCCAGCCCCAGTACGCGCCGGCGAACCAGGTCCGGCGCCGGCCCTGCACCTCGGCCCAGCGCCCCTGCGCGCGCACCATCGCGTGGTCGTGGACCGGGTGCGCGTACTGCAGGCGGCGCAGCACCTTGGCCGGGTCGATCGCCTCGCTGCGGTTGAGCGTGACCACCAGCGGCGTGGGCGTGTCGATGCCCTGCAACAGGTTCATGCAGTAGCTGACCGTGCACGGCGCCATCGGTGATGACGGCACGTGGGCGTTCCAGGCGGCCCAGGCCTTACGCCGCGTGGGCAGCAGCCGGGCGTCGGTATGCAGCACCACCTCGTTGGGCTGGTAGCGGATCGCCCCGAGCACGGCACGTTCGGTGGGATCGGCGTCGGACAGCATCGCCAGCGCCTGGTCGCTGTGGCAGGCCAGCACCAGCTGGTCGAACCCTTCCAGACCGGCCGCGCTGTGCACGCGCACGCCCTGCGCGTGGCGCTCCACGCCGTACACCCGGCACTCCAGCCGCTCACGGACCTGCCAGCGGCGGCGCATCGCCTCGATGTAGCGCGCCGAGCCGCCCTCCACCACCCGCCACGGCGCACGGCCGCTGACCTGCAGCATCTGATGGTTGGCCATGAACTGGACCAGGTAGCGCGCGGGGAACGCAGCCAGTGCGGCGCTGGGTGCCGACCACAGCGCCGAGGCCATCGGCAGCAGGTGCTCATCCACGAAGGCGCGGCCGTAGCCGCCGGCCTGCAGGTACTCGCCCAGCGACGGCCCTTCCTGGTCGCTCTGCAGCAGCGCGGGCGCCTCGCGGTAGAAGCGCCGCAGGTCGCGCAGCATGCCCCAGAAGCGCGGCGAAACCAGGTTGCGGCGCTGGCAGAACAGCGCATCCAGCGAAGTGGCGTTGTACTCCAGCCCGCTGCGCTCGCTGTGTACGGAAAAACTCATCGTTGTCGGCCGTGTGGCCACGTTGAGCTGCTCGAACAGCGCCGTGAGCAGCGGGTAGTGCAGCGGGTTGAACACGATGAACCCGGTGTCCACCGCCTGCATGCGTCCGTCCACCTCCACCGTATGGGTGTGGGTGTGCCCGCCCAGGTAGTCGTTGGCTTCGAACAGCGTCACCTCGTGGCGTTGCGACAGCCACCAGGCGCTGGCAAGACCGGCGATGCCCGATCCGATCACGGCGATGCGCATGTCAGTTCTCCGCCTTGGCCAGCACCCACGCCGGCACCGGTTTGAGATCGCGTACCAGGCCCAGCCAGCCCATCACGCGCAGGCCGTACCAGGTGATGTCCACTTCCCACCAGTAGAAGCCCTGGCGCACCGTGCCCGGGAAGAAGTGATGGTTGTTGTGCCAGCCTTCGCCGAAGGTCAGCAGCGCCAGCCACAGGTTGTTGCGGCTGTCATCGCCGGTGGCGAAGCGGCGGCGGCCGAAGCGGTGCGCCAGCGAATTGATGGTGACCGTGGCGTGGAACAGCACCACCGTGGAGACGAAGAAGCCCCACACCAGCATCTGACCGCCGCTGGTGCCCCACGACGGCGCGATGTGCTCGAGCAGGGCGCCCAGGCCGAACAGCGCGGCGGCCAATGCGATCGGCACGAGGGTGTCGAAGCGGTCCAGCCAGCGCAGTTCGGGGTACTTCGCCAGGTCCGGGATGCGGTCCCAGTCGGTGCGGAAGCCCTCGGTGGTGAGGAACCAGCCCATGTGGCTCCACCAGAAGCCATGCACGCGCGGCGAGTGCGGGTCGGCCGGGGTATCGGTGTGGCGGTGATGGTTGCGATGGTGCGCGGCCCACCACAGCGGCCCGCGCTGCACGCTGGCCGCGCCGATCAGCGCGAACACGAACTGCACCACGCGCGAGGTGCGGAAGGTGCGGTGCGAGAAATAGCGGTGGTAAAACGCGGTGATCGCGAACATGCGCACCGCGTACAGCGCCACCGCTACCCCGACAGCAACCCAGGACACGCCCACCCACAGCACCGCCACGCAGGCCAGGTGCATCGCCGCGAAGGGGATCGCACGCAGCCAGTCCACGCGCGGCACCGCGTCGGACGCCACCACCGTATCGGCACCGGTATCAAACCAGCGCCGCACCGTGGGCCAAAGGCCACGGCGGGCAGTGCGTCCTGTTGCAGGGGCGGGTCCGGCCGACATATCGCGCATCTCCTGGCGTGCTTGTCAGGAGATACGGGAACAGCGGCCCTCCGGATGCACGTATCCGGAAATAAAGTGCACGTTACAGGGTGGCGATGTCGCCCTTGGCGATGATCGGGCCGGTCGGGATGCCCTGCGGGGCGCCGCCGGACGGTTCCAGCGTGATCGCCAGCACCGATCCGTTCACCAGCGCATCACGCAGCGTGTCCGGGACCGCCACGGTGTGGGCGCGGTTGATCGAGACCAGGCCCAGCGAGCGCGGCGCGCCGCCGGCCGGGATCAGCCACAGCTCGGGCGCGCGTCCGGCCGCATCGGCCGGTGCCGGGACCGGCACCATCAACACCTTGCCCTGGGCCTTGTCGACCGAGGCCAGCCAGCCGGGGGACCCGTCGTCGTGCAGCAGCGGCGTGACCGGCTTGGTGGCCTGTTCCGGCTCGGCCGGCGTGGTCGGGGTGACTGCCACCGGGGGCGCTACCGGTGCCACCGGCACCACGTCGCGGCGGGCAAGCACCGCCACCAGTGCGACCACCGCGGCCAGCGCGGTCATGCCCTGCCAGAAGCCGGTGCGCTGCCAGGCGCGTGGCGTGGTGGCCACCGACGGCCAGCCCAGCGAGGTGCGGATGCGCGGCCACAGGTGGGCCGGAACCGCCTCGGTGCCGAGCGATTCGAGCAGCGGGGCCAGCCGGTTTTCCCACTGGCTCACCAGGCGGGCAAAGCCCGGATCGCGGGCGATGCGCTGTTCCACCTCGGTGCGCTGGGCGGCATCGAGCACACCGAGCACGTATTCACCGGCCAGGATGTCGGCACCCGGCGGTTCGGCGTCATCGGGCAGATCATGGAGATCGCGGATGTTCATCGTTCCAGGCACACCCGTAGTTGGCCCAGCCCACGGCGAATCCAGCTTTTCACCGACCCCAGCGGCGCACCGATCCGGCGCGCCAGCTCTTCATAGCTGGCGCCATCCAGGAAGGCCAGCCGGATCAGCGAGCGGCGGCGCGGCTCCAGGGTGTCCAGGCAATCGTCCAGGCGCTCGCGATCGGAGGCATGCTCGGCCGCCTGCGCCGGCTGCGGCGCGAAATCGGGTATCTCTTCGGCCACCGACAGATCATCCAGCGCGCGCGGCGGGGCGGCGCGCAGGCGGTCGATGGCGCGGTTGCGGGCCAGCATCGAGAGCCAGGTCATGGCCGAGGCCTTGGCGCGGTCGAACTGCGCGGCCTTGTGCCACACCGTGACGAAGGCATCCTGCAGCACGTCCTCGGCATCGCCGCGGTCGCGCAGCACGTGCAGGCAGATCGCGAAGAGTCGGCCGGACGCCAGCTGGTAGACCGATTCGAATGCCTGGCGGTCACCGGTGGCGACCTGGACCAGCAGCTCATCGAGGCGCCGCGAGGCGCCGGTATCGGCAGTGTCCAGCTCAGGCATCGCAGGCTCAATGTCGGCAGGGGGACTGCCGGCATCGTCGTCGCTGCGCGCCTGCGGCGCAAGAGGGCGATCATCCGGCGCATGTGGACACCAGCGGCTGCTGCCGCGCGGCCACCAGCTCGGCCGGGGTTGCCGCGACCGGCAGATCGGGAAACTCGACCCGCACCTGCGGGTAGCGACCGTGTTCATCACGCACGTTGCCGGTGCCGGAGAACTGCAGCAGGCGCGGCGTCGTGCGCGCGTAGACCAGGGTCACCGCCGGCACCGCAAACCCGAACCACGCGTCCAGGCGCATCTGCAGCTGCTCGGCCGGCTGGCCCTGCCAGGTGACCGCGCCGCTGCGCTGCAGCTTCAACGGCACCAGCCGCTGGCGGCTGGGCAGCAGGAACTGGAACGCCACGCTGCGCCCGCCCTGCAGGGCCTCCCAATGCGTGAGCACGGCTGCATCGAACCCGGCGTCCACCACCGCATCGGCCGGAATCGCGATGGCACGGCTGACGCGCTCGGCCCGCGCGTCTTCACGCACATACACGGTGCGGGCGGCGGCGCTGCCCTGCAGGCCCTCCTGGTAGCCGCTGCGTGCATCCTCGAAGGCGAAGTCCGGGGTCTGCGCGCTGCCCTGCGGGGTCATCCATTTGCGCGCGAAGGCGCGCCCGTCGGCGCAGCGGTACAGCACCAGCCGCGAGCGGGTCTCGGGCGGGCCCTGCAGCCAATGGGTCTCGCGGTACAGCAGGCGGCCGCCGGCGGGCGCGTAGGCGCGGCCTTCCTGGCGCTGCACCTGCTGGGCAGCGGCCGGCAGCACCGGGATCAACACCAGCAGCAGCGAAGGCAGAAGGGTTCGGCGCATGTCCGGCTCCACAGGGGGGTCATCGGGAGATACGCAGACAACGGCGTCACGGATGCAGTGGACCGCTGGCTGCGCCGAAGGCCATGCCTCAGATCAATCGCCGCCGTACCCGGACGTGATGCCTTCGACGTTCACGGGTGGCGGGTGTGGAACAGCATCGGAGGTCTGCTGCCTCTGGGTCGTGGGGATGCCCCGCATCGTGCCTGGCGGGCAATGCTCCCACTTGTCGATACTATCGTGACGCGGTACTATTCAAAGGCGGAACTCTGAAATGTCCATCCTGTCGTTCCGCTGCATCGCCACCAGACGCCTGTTCACGGGCAAGCAGATTCGAGCGTTCCAGGGCGTGCACAAGGTCGCAATGCGAAAACTTGCCATGCTGGATGCCGCGTTACGGCTCGACGATCTGCGTATTCCCCCGGCCAATCGACTTGAGCGGCTGCGCGGTGACCGGGCAGGCCAATACAGCATCCGTATCAACGATCAGTATCGAATCTGCTTTGCATGGACCGATGCCGGTCCCACCGATGTCGAGATCTGCGACTACCACTGAGGAAGGCGTCATGCGTTCTGTTCCCTATCCGCACCCGGGCGAGATCCTGCAGGAAGAATTCCTCACCCCGCTCGGTTTGAGCCAGTACCGCCTGGCCAAGAGCATCGACGTCAAACAGACCCGCATCAGCGAGATCATTGCAGGCCGGCGCAGCGTGACCGCCGACACCGCGCTGCGGCTGGCGCGCTTCTTCGGTACCAGCGATGCGTTCTGGCTGAACCTGCAGATGGCCCATGACGCGGCCAAGGCCAAGGACGAACTGGCGGACGTGCTGGCGCGCATCGCGCCGTACCACCCCGCTGCCTGAGCACCCGCCCCTCTTGACCATCGCCCGCCTTCGGCCTACCTTGTGCTCGCCGAAGGTATCCATCTCTTTATGCAGATGAAGGGATGGATTTAAACGGGAATCCGGTGAAGGCGCCTTGCGCGCCCATTCCGGAGCTGCCCCGCAGCGGTGAATGGAAACGAATCCTGCCAACAGCACTGGGCATCCGCCTGGGAAGCGGCAGGTACTAGGAGGGCGTTCGCGCCCGTGTCCATCAGCCCGAATACCGGCCCCGGCCGGGGAACACGACCGTTCCCCGATTCGACCTGGAACGTCCGCGGGGAGGTTGCCGGGGCCTGCCGCCATGCCGCCTGCATGGCGCTGCCCCCGTGCGTCCGCTTCACGGCATCCGGTTCGCCCGCGGGGGCGAAGGTCGCTGGCGGGGCGGGCACGGCAGCGATGGCGTGGACGGCGCGCGGTTCCTTCGTTCCTCAATGCCCCTACGCAATGAGGACACGTTTCAATGACTACCGTTACCAACCTGGGTTTCCCGCGCATCGGCGCCAAGCGCGAGCTCAAGCGCGCGCTGGAGGCGTACTGGTCCGGCGACAGCAGCGCGCAATCGCTGCAGGACACCGCCCGCGCGCTGCGCGCCCGCCATTGGCAGCTGCAGCGCGATGCCGGGGTGGACGTACCGCCGAGCAACGATTTCAGCTTCTACGACCAGGTGCTGGATACCGCCTTCCTGTTCGATGCGATCCCGGCCCGCTACCGCGCGCTGGCCGATGCCGACCCGCTGGCCGGCTACTTCGCGCTGGCCCGTGGCGTGCAGCGCGATGGCCATGACCTGCACGCGCTGGAAATGACCAAGTGGTTCGACACCAACTACCACTACCTGGTGCCCGAGCTGCAGGCCGGCCAGGGCTTCGCGCTGCGCGGCGACAAACCGCTGGCCGAGTACCGTGAAGCCCGCGCGCTGGGCATCCAGACGCGCCCGGTGCTGCTGGGCCCGGTGAGCTTCCTGCTGCTGTCAAAGACCGTCGATGGCAGCCCGGCGCTGGAGCTGCTGGACGCGCTGCTGCCGGTCTATGCCGAACTGCTCGGCGCCCTGAAGGACGCCGGCGCCGAGTGGGTGCAGCTGGACGAACCGCTGCTGGTGCAGGATCTGGACGAGACCGCACGCGCCGCCTACGCGCATGCCTACGCCACCTTGGCCACCGCACCGCGCCCCAAGGTACTGGTGGCCACTTACTTCGGCGCACTGGAGGACAACCTCCCCCTGGCCGCCTCCCTGCCCGTCGATGGCCTGCACGTGGACCTGGTGCGCGCACCGGAACAGCTGGATGCGGTGATCAAGGCGCTGCCGGCTGGCCGCGTGCTGTCGGCTGGCCTGGTCAACGGCCGCAACATCTGGCGCACCCACCTGGACAACGCGCTGGTGCTGGCCCGCTACGCGCATGGCCATCTGGGCGACCGGCTGTGGCTGGCCCCGTCGTGCTCGCTGCTGCACAGCCCGGTGGACCTCACCCTGGAAACCAAGCTGGACGACGAGCTGCGCGGCTGGCTGGCGTTCTCCCGGCAGAAGCTGCAGGAGCTGCGCCTGCTCGCCGACGCCATCGACGGCGGATCGCAGGCCGAGGCCGGGCTGGCCGAGGCACGGGCACGCATCGAGTCGCGCCGGCAGTCGCCGCGCGTGCACAAGCCGGCCGTCGCCGCGCGCCTCGCCGCGCTGACCCCGGCCGATGCGCAGCGCCACAGCCGCTACCCGCAACGCCACCTGGCGCAGGCCGCCGCCCTCAAGCTGCCGCGCTTCCCCACCACCACCATCGGCTCGTTCCCACAGACCCTGGAGGTGCGTGAGGCACGTGCACGCAACAAGTCCGGCAAGCTCTCCGATGCCGACTACGATGCCTTCCTCGCCACCCAGACCGAACACTGCGTGCGCGTGCAGGAGCAGATCGGGCTGGACGTGCTGGTGCACGGCGAGTTCGAGCGCAACGACATGGTCGAGTACTTCGGCGAGCAGCTCGATGGTTTCGCGTTCACCAGGAACGGCTGGGTGCAGAGCTACGGCTCGCGCTGCGTGAAGCCGCCGGTGATCTACGGCGATGTGACCCGCCCGCAGCCGATGACGGTGCGCTGGTCGCAGTACGCGCAGTCGCTCACCGACCGGCCGATGAAAGGCATGCTGACCGGCCCGGTGACGGTGCTGCAGTGGTCGTTCGTGCGGGATGACCAGTCGCGCGCCGCGACCTGCCGGCAGATCGCGCTGGCACTGCGCGATGAGGTGCTGGACCTGGAAGCGGCCGGCATCGGCGTGATCCAGATCGACGAGCCTGCCATCCGCGAGGGCCTGCCGCTGCGCCGCGCGCAGTGGCGCGAGTACCTGGACTGGGCGGTGGAAGCATTCCGCATCAGCGCCAGCGGCGTGCGCGACGCGACCCAGATCCACACCCACATGTGCTACTCCGAGTTCAACGACATCATCCATTCGGTGGCCGCGATGGATGCCGACGTGATCTCCATCGAAACCTCGCGGTCGCGCATGGAACTGCTGGATGCGTTCGTCCGCTTCCAGTACCCCAACGAGATCGGCCCGGGCGTGTACGACATCCACTCCCCGCGCGTGCCGGACAAGGAGGAGATGCTGGCACTGCTGCGCAAGGCCGCCGAAGTCCTGCGTCCGGAGCAGATCTGGGTCAACCCCGATTGCGGGCTCAAGACCCGCGGCTGGAAGGAAACCCGGGCCGCGCTCGACGCGCTGGTGGCCGCCGCGCGCCAGCTGCGCGAGGAAAGCGCCGACGCCAACGCTGCCTGATCCACCGCCACACCTGGCCCCAAGGACCGCGCCGCCGCCGTTGCCGGCGGTGCGGTCGACGAGAATCCGCATGACCACGCCTCACACCACCCCGATCGACCGCCCCACCCTGGCCCTGCCGGGTGGACACACCCGGCTGCTGCTGCACTCGTGCTGCGCCCCGTGCTCGGGCGAAGTCATGGAGGCGATTACCGCCTCGGGCATCGACTACACGATCTTCTTCTACAACCCCAACATCCACCCGGTGAAGGAGTACGAACTGCGCAAGCAGGAGAACATCCGCTTCGCCGAGAAACACGGCGTGCCGTTCGTCGATGCCGACTACGACACCGACAACTGGTTTTCACGTGCACGCGGCATGGAGAACGAGCCCGAACGCGGCATCCGCTGCACGATGTGCTTCGACATGCGCTTCGTGCGCACCGCGCTGTACGCGCACGAACACGGCTTCCAGGTGATCAGCAGTTCGCTGGGCATCTCGCGCTGGAAGGACATGAACCAGATCAACGACTGCGGCCACCGCGCCGCCGCGCACTATCCGGGCATCCAGTACTGGGATTACAACTGGCGCAAGGGCGGTGGCGCCGCGCGCATGGTCGAGATCAGCAAGCGCGAGCAGTTCTACCAGCAGGAATACTGCGGCTGCGTGTATTCGCTGCGCGACGCCAACCGCCACCGCCGCGAGAACGGCCGCGAGCGGATCAGGATCGGGGTGCTGTATTACGGCGACGGCACGTCGCGACCGGGCGACGCCGACTGACCGCCACCGGGGCGTCGGCTAGACTGGACGCCCCACCTGCGTGATGCCGCCATGAACCGTTTCCCCGCCGATGTCGCCCTGATCGTGGTCGACCTGCAGCCGGACTTCATGCCCGGTGGCGCGCTGCCCTGCGAAGACGGCGATGCGATCGTGGCGGACATCGCCGCCCTGCTCGCGCAGGGGCGATACGCCACGGTGGTGGCGACCCAGGACTGGCACCCGCACGACCATGCGTCGTTCGCCAGCCAGCATCCCGGCCACGCCCCGTTCGAGCAGATTGCCCTGCACGGCCACCCGCAGACACTGTGGCCGGATCACTGCGTGCAGGGCACGCCCGGCGCCGCGCTGCACGCCGGTGTGGACTGGACCCCCGCGGCGATGATCCTGCGCAAGGGACGCAACCGCCACGTGGATTCGTACAGCGCCTTCCAGGAAAACCACGACGCCGATGGCCAGCGGCCGCCCACCGGGCTGGCCGGCTGGCTGCGCGAACGCGGTATCACCGAGGTGCACGTGTGCGGACTGGCACGCGACTACTGCGTGCTGTGGACCGCGCAGGACGCGGCCACCGCCGGCTTCCGCGTGGGCTATCTGTGGGGGCTGACGCGCCCGGTCAGTGCCGCCAACGACGACGCCACGCGCGCGGCACTGGCGGCCAGCGGCATCGCGCTGCGCTGACGCCGTTGCGGCCCGGGGCCTCAGGCGCCCGGCGGCTGCTTGGCGGCGGCCTTGCGCTGGCGCTCGGCTTCCAGCCGTGCATTGCGCTGGAATACCCACACCAGCAACCAGATCGAACCGCCCACCACCACCGCGCAGACACCCAGCACGGCCAGCAGTTTCACCCACGCCATCGGATCGGTATTCATCACGCACTCCATTGCAGGACAGGGGCCGGAGCATAGCACCGGCCACCGCGATCAGCGGAACACCACCGTGCGGTGTCCGTTGCGCAGGATGCGATGCTCCACATGCCGGCGTACCGCGCGCGCCAGCACCTGCGACTCGGTGTCGCTGCCCAGCCGCACCAGATCGCGCGGCGTCATCGCGTGGTCCACGCGCGCCACGTCCTGTTCGATGATCGGGCCTTCGTCGAGGTCTTCGGTCACGTAGTGCGCGGTGGCACCGATGATCTTGACCCCGCGTGCGTGCGCCTGGTGGTACGGCTGCGCGCCCTTGAAGCTGGGCAGGAAGCTGTGATGGATGTTGATCGCCCGCCCCGCCAGCGCCTGACACAGCCGCGGCGACAGGATCTGCATGTACCGCGCCAACACCACCAGATCGATCCGCTCGCGCTCGACCAGATCGATGAGCTGCTGTTCCTGCACCGCGCGGTTGTCGGCGTTGACCGGCAGGTGGTGGAACGGCACCCCGTAGGAGCCGGCCAGTGCGGCAAAATCGGTGTGGTTGGACGCCACTGCCGCGATATCCACCTGCAGCTGGCGGCTGTGCGCGCGGAACAGCAGGTCGTTCAGGCAATGCCCCTGTCGGCTGACCAGCACCAGCAGGCGTGCCCGACGACGCGCATCGTGCAGTTGCCAGTCCATCGCGAACTCACCGGCCAGCGTGGCCATGCGCGCTTCCACGTCGGCCAGCGACTGCTCGGCGGCACGATCAAAATGCACGCGCAGGAAGAACCGGCCGCTCTCGTCGTCGCCGAACTGCTGGGCATCGAGGATGTTGCAGCCCAGCTCGAAAAGCAGGCCGGACACGCGATAGACGATCCCGGTACGGTCCGGGCATGACAGGGTGAGGATGGAATCGGGGCGCATCAGGCCAGTGTAAGTGAGCACCCTCACCCGCGGCATGGTTGCTCTCAGCTGCAACCATTTGCCTGCAATGCGTTCAACGTGGCGGATGCACCGTCAATGCCACCAGCCGCATCACCAGCGGGCGCACCACCAGAATGCAGCAGAACGCAGTGGGCATGGCCAGCTGGTAGGCACCGAACACGCGGGCGGGATAGTGGGCGTCCAGCCCGGCGTTGGCGGCGGTGATCACCAGGCACATCAGCATCGCCATGATCGAGGCCATGAAGAAGGCGAACACGTAGGGCGTGGAGCGGGTACCGAGCTTCCAGCGGCGGGCCGCCAGGGTCTGCGGGGGGAGCGACATGCGGAGCGATCCGATCAAGGGCAACCGGCGGTTGCGGGACCGGCACGATAGTCAGCGCAGCATGGGGCGGGTAGACCGCAGCAGATTGGCTCTTTATAAAGAGAATCTTTGTAATGACCTGCCTTAATTGGCGCCATCATGAACATTCTCCAGTCAATCCGCAGCTTCATCCGCACCGCCGACGCCGGCAGCCTGGCCGCCGCCGCGCGCACGCTGGGGATCAGCCCGGCGGCGGTGGGGCAGAACATCGCACGGCTGGAAGCCCATCTGGGCGTGCGCCTGTTCAACCGCACCACCCGCACGCTGGCGTTGACCGAACGCGGCGCGCTGTACCTGGCCGAGGTGCGCCACATCGAGCGCGACCTGCAGCGGGCGCAGGCTGCCGTGACCGACCCCGATGCGATGCCGCAGGGCCGGCTGCGGGTGGCCAGCACCGCTGCGTTCGGGCGGCACGTACTGGCCCCGCTGCTGCCGGCCCTGCAGGCGCGCCATCCACGGCTGGAGATCGAACTGCTGCTCACCGACCGCGCGGTGGACCACGCGCGCGAAGACGTGGATGTGAGCCTGCGGATCGAACAGCAGCTGGTGGACGGGATCGTGGCGCGGCCCATCGCGCAGGTGCCGTTCGTGGTCTGCGCGGCGCCGTCGTACCTGGCGCATGCGGGCACCCCGCCCACGCCGGATGCGCTGCGCGACCATCGCTGCCTGGTGTTCCGCTATCCGGTGGACGGGCGCGTGCTGCCGTGGGGCTTCGTGCGCGACGGCATGCGTTTCGACGCCGAGGTGCGCCCGGCGCTGGTCTGTGACGACATCGATGCGCTGGCCGCGATGTCGGCCGCAGGCGGCGGCATCGCCCGGCTGGCCGCATTCGTGGCGGCGCCGTGGCTGGTGCGCGGCGAACTGCAGGTGCTGTTCGCCACCGGCGACGGCGCCCGCACCTCGCCCGAGCCGATGCGGCTGTTCCTGTGCGTCAGCGACCGCCGCGATCTCACGCCCAAGGTGCGGGCGTTGATGCAGGCACTGCTGGATGCACTGCCCGAGGCGTGGCGGGTGGACGCGGTTTAGGGGGCAGGCTCGGGCTAGTCCACCTCGCGGTTCGCATCGGGTATGAGGGACACCAGTCTGTCCGCCAACCCGCGCACTGCTGCCCCGTCCCCCTGCCATCCGACGACCGTTTCGACAACGACACCATCCTGCACAAGATGAAACACGGGCGTCTCGTGCATATCCAGTTGAGAGAACCTCACGCCAGGCACCATCGCCAGCATGGGAAGGTCCGGATGCAGGGTGTTCCAGGCCCGCATCGCCTTTTCCGGCCACTGCGGGTCGCTACGCACTACCAGCCGCATGTGGCCGCGCAACGCGTCGTACCCGGGGTCAGTCACGATCGCCTGCAACGCCCGTGCGGAGAAGCTGCAATTGGGATGCACCAGCGCAACCACGTGCACCCCCTTCTCCGGGAACGCGATACGCTCAACGGCGTCCGCATGGCCCAGTCTCAGCACCTCCATCCCTGCCGATGGCTCACCCCGTATGTCGGGCAGCGTCGGAACCGGCAGCGACCACCGGTCGCGAAGTTGATTGGCTTGATCAAAATGCCGCAACGCGACCAGTGTGCCGTGCAGGGCCCGGTGATGCGCGGCACCCACGGTCCCGTCGGACGCGAGTCGCCCGTGCAGGCAGCGCATGCGGTGAAGAAGTGCTTCGTCGGGTTGATAGAACGCCACCAGTGCAGTGGCATCAAACAGATCACGCTGATCGTCTGACGCAATCGAGTGGCAGTTGGCGCCCGTCTGCAGGTGGGCCGTTCCACCCCGGTAGACCGCCCGCATGGCGGCGATGCGCTCCAGCGCAGGCAGGTCTGCGTCGGGCCTGTCCAGTCGAACAAGGTCGGCAAGCAGCGCACCGGCAGCGCGTGGCGTGCCCGGCTCCGGCGCACTGCCCAGCAGCAGGAAGGCAAGCAACAGGGATGCATACACGGGGATGGCCGGCGGCGCGGCAACCGTGCCGCATGGGCTGTTCTACCCGGGGTAGCTGTTCCCGTTTGTGACCCGGTGCGAAGACACGGCCTTACCAATCACTGATGAGGTCGCCATAGGCACGTCCGACCAGGCCCTCGTAAGAGGGCCTGGCGGCAGCAGGCACGCGGTGTGCCTTGGTCGCCCGTCCGCCTGCCTTCCGGTCTCAGCCCTCCGGCGCGAGGAACACGCCGCGTGCTTCGCGCGGCTCGCAGCGCAGGTACTGCGGTGCCGGGGCGAGCGAGTCGCCCAGGGCGGCGGCGGCGTGCCACGGCCAGCGCGGGTCGTAGAGGATGCCGCGGGCGAGCGCGATGGCGTCGGCGTGGTTGTGGCGCAGGATCGATTCGGCCTGCGACGGATCGGTGATCAGGCCCACGGCGATGACCGGCATCTTCACCTTGGCCTTGATCGCCGCGGCAAACGGCACCTGGTAGCCCGGCTCCAGCGGGATCTTCTGGCGCGCGTCGAGGCCGCCGCTGGAGACGTGCAGGAACTGGCAGCCGCGCATGTCCAGGATCTGGGCCAGGGTGCTGCTCTGTTCGATGTCCCAGCCACCGTCGACCCAGTCGCTGGCCGAGATGCGCACGCCCACGCTGATGCGGTCGGAGACCGCCTCGCGCACGGCGTCGAACACGCGCACGAGCAGGCGCATGCGGTTTTCCAGCGAGCCGCCGTACTGGTCCTGGCGCTTGTTGCTCAGCGGCGACAGGAACTGGTGCAGCAGGTAGCCATGCGCGGCGTGCAGTTCGATCAGGTCCAGCCCAGCGCGCTCGGCGCGGCGTGCGGCGGTGGCAAAGGCCTCGACCACGGCATCGATGCCGGCCTCATCCAGCGCCTCGGGCACGGGGCCATTGGCCGCGAACGGCAGCGCGGACGGGGCGTGGGTGGTCCAGCCATTGGGGTCGGTCGGCGGCAAGGGGCCACCGCCGTCCCACGGCCGCGCCGAGGACGCCTTGCGCCCGGCGTGGGCGAGCTGCACGCCCAGCGGCATCGGCGACCAGCGCTTCACCGCCCCGATCACCTTCTGGAGCGCCGCCTCGGTGGCGTCGTCCCACAGGCCCAGGTCGGCCCAGCTGATACGGCCCTCGGGTAGCACGGCTGTGGCTTCCAGGATCAACAGGCCGGCGCCGGACTGCGACAGCTGGCCCAGGTGGATCTGGTGCCAGTCGTTGGCCAGGCCGTCGGTGGAGGAGTACTGGCACATCGGCGCGATGACGATGCGGTTGGCCAGCGACAGCGGGCCAAAGGACACGGGGGAGAAGAGCTGACTCAAGGGGGACTCGGGGAGGAAGAATGAAACCGGGGCGTTATTGCACTCCGATGTGGGCGTGCAGGCAACCTTGTGTGTGGAACGGTGCGGGCAGCGGGGCAGAGCCCCGCTCTACAAGGGCGGGTTGCAGGCGATTCGTTGGGGGGAACGGTGCGGCTAGCGGGGCAGAGCCTCGCTCTACCGGGGCGGGCTGTAGGCGATTCATTGGGTGGGACGGTGTGGCCAGCGGGGCAGAGCCCCGCTCTACAAGGGTGGGTTGCCGGCGATTCGTTGGGTGGAACGGTGCGGCCAGCGGGGCAGAGCCGCGCCACGATGACACCCCGGCGCCGATGGGATGAACGCGTCGCCACGCGCCCGGGCACCGATGCACCGACGCGCCGCTCATTGGGCGGTAGAGGGCAACAGGAACGACAGGGCCGGGGCGCAGGGCTGCTCCACCTTCAGGCTGAGCAGGTCGTCGGCGCGGGTGCGGCCGAGGTTGAGCGCGGCCACCGGCAGGCCCGCGTTGGCGGCGGCCTGCACGAACCGGAAGCCGGAATAGACCATCAGCGAGGAGCCGACCACCAGGACCGCGTCGGCCTGCTGCAGGTGGGTGTGCACGGCGGCGACGCGCTCGCGGGGCACGCTCTCGCCGAAGAACACCACGTCGGGCTTGAGGATGCCGCCACACTGCGCGCAGGCCGGCACCTGGAAGGTGTCGAACGCCACGCCCTCCAGGTCGGCGTCACCGTCGGGGGCCTGTGCGGCGTCCAGGTGCTGCCAGTCCGGGTTGTGCGCGAGCAGGGTGTGCTGGAACGCCTCGCGCGGGATGCGCGCCTCGCAGCCCATGCAGCGCACCTGGTCGAGCCGGCCGTGCAGGTCGATCACGCCCACGCTGCCGGCCCGCTGGTGCAGCCGGTCCACGTTCTGGGTGAGCAGCACCTCCATCTTCCCGCGCGCCTCCAGCGCGGCCAGCGCGGCGTGGGTGCCGTTGGGCTGGGCCTGGCCGAACCGGGGCCACCCCGCCAGGCTGCGTGCCCAGTAGCGCTGGCGGGTGGGCAACTCGCCCATGAAGGCCTGGTAGGTCACCGGCGGGGTGCGCTTCCACTGGCCGTCGGCATCGCGGTAGTCGGGGATGCCCGAGTCGGTGCTGCAGCCGGCGCCGGTGAGCACGAACAGGCGCTGGGCGCGGTCGATGAAATCGGCGAGTGCGGGGGTCATGGCCATCAGATGGGGGCGCTGCCGGGCCGGCGCAATTGCCCTCAGGGGCCGGGAATGGGCTCGGGCAGCGCCGGCACGGCGACCGGCTGGCCGGCGTCGTCCAGGGCGATCATCACGAAGTGGCCGCGGGTGCAGAGTTTGCGCTCGCCGTTGTGCAGGTCTTCGGCAATCAGCTCGACCTCGACCTTCATCGAACTGCGGCCTACCTCGACGATGCGGCCGACGGTCTCCACCATCTGCCCGATGCGGATGGGCAGCTTGAAGTCGACCTGGTCCGAGCGGGCCGTCACCACGGTGCGGCGCGAATAGCGGGCGGCGGCGAGGAAGGCGGCTTTGTCCATCCACGCCAGCGCCTGGCCACCGAACAGGGTGCCCATGTGGTTGGTGTGGTTGGGGAAGACGATCTCGGCCATGCGGACTTCGATGGGCGGAACGGTGTCGGGGGAAGCGGTCATGGGGGTGGCCGGTACAGGTGGGGTCGCGCGGATGATACGGCAGGCGCGGTGAGCGGGTAGCGGTCTGGCTGCCCAAACAAAAAACCCCGGCAATGCCGGGGCCTTCTGTTCACCGCGTCGGCGTGGGATCAGAACGACATGTCGAAGGCGACTTCGCCCTTCACGCCAACCTGGTAGGCCGAGGAGCGGCGCTCGAAGAAGTTGGTCAGTTCCTGCACGTCCTGCAGCTCCATGAAGCTCAGCGGGTTGCGCACGTTGTACTTCTTTTCCATGCCCAGGCGATGGAAGTGATTGTCGGCGCAATGCTGCAGGTACTGGCGCATGTCGCGGGTGGAAATGCCCGCCACGCCACCGGACAGCACGTCTTCGGCGAACTGCACTTCGCATTCGATGGCTTCGGCGAGCATGTCATAGACCTGCTGCTTCATCGCATCGTCGAACAGGTCCGGCTCTTCCTCGCGGATCACGTCCACGCATTCAAAGGCGAACTCCATGTGCGCGCTTTCGTCGCGGAACACCCAGTTGGTGCCCGAGGCCAGGCCGTTGAGCAGGCCGCGCGAACGGAAGTAGTACACGTAGGCGAACGCAGCAAAGAAGAACAGGCCTTCGATGCACGCCGCGAAGCAGATCTGGTTGAGCAGGAACTGGCGGCGCTCGTCACGGGTCTCGATGCGCTTGAGGTTCTGGATCGAATCAATCCACTTGAAGCAGAAGTCGGCCTTCTTCTTGATCGAGTCGATGTTCTCCACCGCGTCGAACGCCTTGGCGCGCTCTTCCGGATCGGGCAGATAGTTGTCGAGCAGGGTCAGGTAGAACTGCACGTGCAGCGCTTCTTCATACAGCTGGCGCGACAGGTACATGCGCGCTTCGGGCGCATTGAGGTGCTGATACAGGTTCAGCACCAGGTTGTTGGACACGATCGAATCGCCGGTGGCGAAGAACGCGACCAGGCGGTGGATCAGGTGGCGCTCGCCCGGCGACATCTTGCCATGCAGGTCGCTGATGTCGATCTGGAAGTTGATCTCTTCCACGGTCCAGGTGTTCTTGATCGCGTTGCGATACATGTCATAGAACTGCGGGTAGCGCATCGGGCGCAGGGTCAGTTCAAAACCGGGATCGAGCAGCATTTGACGGGGCTTGTCGGCCATGAGGGCAGTCCTTGTTTCGGTTGGCGGCGTCCCGGGGGACGCGTCGAAAGACCCGCGCGTGTGCGCGGCGGGCTTCCGGCACTGCAGGCGCCGGAGCGCCTGCGGTGACAGCGGTGTTGGTGGAACGCCGGCCCGGTTGGGCCGGCATGCCTTTGTTACTGGCACGCCTCGCAGCTTTCCGGGTTCTCCAGCGAGCAGGCCACGGCTTCGACCGGGGTGTAGCTGCTGACGGTGGTCTTGGCGATCTTGGTGGCCGGACGCGAACGCAGGTAGTACGTGGTCTTGATGCCCTGCTTCCAGGCGTACATGTACATGGAGGACATCGCGCCGATGTTCGGGCTTTCCATGAACAGGTTGAGCGAGGCGGACTGGTCGATGAAGGCACCGCGCTCGGCGGCCATGTCGATCAGCGAGCGCATCGGCAGTTCCCAGGCGGTGCGGTAGACGTGGCGCAGGGTTTCCGGGATCTGCGGAATGCCCTGGATCGACCCTTCGGCCAGCTTGATCGCATCGCGCATTTCCGGCGTCCAGTGACCCAGCTTCTTCAGCTCGTTGACCAGGTAACGGTTGACCTGCAGGAAGTCGCCGGACAGGGTCTCGCGCTTGAACAGGTTGGACACCTGCGGCTCGACGCACTCGTAGCAGCCGGCGATCGAGGCGATGGTGGCGGTCGGGGCAATGGCGATCATCAGCGAGTTGCGCAGGCCGTGTTCCTTGATGCGCTCACGCAGGGCGTCCCAGCGGGCCGCATCGTCGGGCACCACGTTCCAGGCGTCGAACTGCAGCTCGCCGCTGGCCGCGCGGGTGTCGGCGAAGGACGGGTGCTTGCCGCGTTCCTGGGCCAGTTCGACCGAGGTTTCCAGCGCGTGGAAGTAGATGGTTTCGGCGATCTTCTTGGACAGCGCGCGGGCTTCGGCACTGTCGAAGGCCAGGCGCTTGCGGAAGAACACGTCCTGCAGGCCCATGCAGCCCAGGCCCACCGGACGCCAGCGCAGGTTGCCGCGGCGCGCCGATTCGATCGGGTAGAAGTTCAGGTCGATCACGCGGTCGAGCTGGCGGATGGCCAGGCGCACGGTGTCGGCCAGCTTCTCGTAGTCGAACTCGCCGTGGGCATCGAAATGGTTGCCCAGGTTGATCGAGCCCAGGTTGCACACCGCGGTCTCTTCAGCCGAGGTGATTTCCAGGATTTCGGTGCACAGGTTGGACAGGTGGATGACGTTGCCGGCGCGCAGGGTCTGGTTGCTGGCGCGATTGCACTTGTCCTTGAAGGTCATCCAGCCGTTGCCGGTCTCGGCCAGGGTACGCATCATCCGCGAGTACAGCTTGCGCGCGGAAATGGTGCGGTTGGCCTTGCCCTGGGCTTCGGCCTGCAGGTAGGCCTGCTCGAAGGCTTCACCGAACAGGTCGGTGAACTCGGGCACCACGCGCGGATCGAACAGCGACCATTCCTGGTCGGCTTCGACGCGCTTCATGAACAGGTCCGGGATCCAGTTGGCCAGATTCAGGTTGTGCGCACGGCGCGATTCGTCACCGGTGTTGTCGCGCAGCTCGAGGAAGTCCTCGATGTCGGCGTGCCAGGTTTCCAGGTACACACAGGCCGCGCCCTTGCGCTTGCCGCCCTGGTTCACCGCAGCGACCGACGAATCCATCGTCTTGAGCCACGGCACGATGCCGTTGGAATGACCGTTGGTCGACTTGATCAGCGAACCGCGCGAACGCACGCGGGTGTAGCTGACGCCGATGCCGCCGGAGAACTTGGACAGCTGGGCGATGTCGCCGTACTTGGAGTAGATCGACTCCAGCGAATCCTGCGGCGAATCCAGCAGGAAGCACGAGGACAGCTGCTCGTGGGTGGTGCCGGAGTTGAACAGGGTCGGGCTGGACGGCAGGTAGTCCAGGTTGCCCATGCGCTTGTACAGCGCCAGGGCTTCCGGCACATCCTCGCTCAGCGCGCTGGCGATGCGCAGGAAGAACTGCTGCGGGGTCTCGATCACCTTGCGGGTGTGCGGATGGCGCAGCAGGTAGCGGTCGTACAGGGTACGCAGGCCGAAGTAATCGAAGTTCAGGTCCAGCGAGATGTCGATCGCATCGTTGAGCTTGCGCGCGTTGGTCTGCACGAAGTTCAGCAGGCGGTCGTTGATCAGGCCCACTTCATGGCCACGGCCGACCGACTGGGAGAATGCATAGATCTCCTGGCCGGACACTTCCTTGGCGATGAAATTGGCCAGCAGGCGCGCCGCGAGGCGGCCGTACTCGGGTTCTTCACCGATCAGCAGCGCCGAGGTGCGGATCGACAGTTCGTCCAGCTCCTGGGTGGTGGCGCCGTTGTACAGGCCGGAGATGGTGCGGGTGGCCACGCGCATCGGGTCGACAGCGTGCAGACCTTCGGCGGACCGCTGCACCGCGCGCACGATCTTGTTCAGGTCCACCAGTTCGGTAGTGCCGTTGCGCTTGGTGACGCTCATGGCGTTGGCCGTGGGCGGCGAGGTCAGCAGGAACTGGCTGTCCTGTTCGGTGGCTGCGCTGGTTTCGGTGCTCACGGCGATTTCCTCTTGGCGTGATTTGGGGTGGCACAGGGACGCCTGCCGGGCAGGCGCCGGACCAGTGCGCTCGGTATCCGAGGGTGGAACAGCGGCGTCGCACGGGCCGCGACCACACAGTCAGGCTGCGGGCGGTTCCCCTGCGTCACCGGTCATCTCCCCCCGGAGATGTGGCGCGACCGGCACCGCACGCTGTACTTCGTGCGGTAGTCGGCAGGTACGTGATGACGGCTGCGTTGCCGGCCTCCGCGGAGAGCGGTACCGGCTGCGTGCTGGCTCGATCACCGCGCTTCCCTTTTGATCCGGCGACTTGGGGTCGCTGGAACCGACGGCCACAAGATAGTGGGGGTAATAGGGATCGTCAACGCCAAATGTAGTGAAAGGTGGCAATCCCTTACGGCGCAAGGTTCCGCTCCTGAACGCCGCTCCGGCGCCCTGGAGACCTGTCGAAACCGAGTGCGCAGTCAAGGCCGGAACGGTCATCCCGGGCGCGACGCAGGGGCACGGAAAACAGAACGACGGGCTCACACGGGCGTAACAAACCGGGGGGCCTGGGGCGGGGGTCCGGGTGACTTCCGACCCGCGCCGGGCCGGCGCAGGGGTGCCACGCTGGCCCCCTCCCCCCGCAGAGACTCACGCATGAGACTGGCCCTGACTGGATGTCTGCTGATGGCCCTGGGCGTGCCCGCTGCCGCCCACGCCGACGAAACCGCCGATGCGTCGGCACTGTCCTCGCGCGAATGCGGGGTCAGCACCCCCTACGACGTGCTGGTGGACAGCGGCGGGATCTGGCTGCGCAACCGCGATCAGGTGCCGGCGGAGATCTTCTTCCACGACGGCGAGCTCAACATCGACCGCCAGCCGATCCCGGTCAACGCCGCCGACGCCCAGCGGCTGCGCCAGCTGGAATGGGGCACCCGGCAGCTGGTGCCGGCGGTGGCCGGGGTGGCCGGCGAGGCGGTGGACATCGCCTTCGATGCGTTCGGCGCCACGGTGGAGATCATGAGCGGCAGCCGCAGCAAGGCCCGCCAGGTGGAGCGCCTGCGCCAGGACGCCCACGACCATGTGGATCGCACGCTCGGCCGGGGCATCTGGGAGCAGGAGGCGTTCGGCGCGGGCTTCGAGCAGCGTGTGGAGCAGGCCGCCGAGTCGATGGCCGGGTCGCTGGCGCGCGGGATGATGTGGACGATGTTCACCGGCGGTGCCGGCCGCATGGAGGCCCGCGCGGCCAAAATGGAAGGCGAGCTGGAGCGCAGGATGGAGATCCGCGCGACGGCGCTGGAGGGCCACGCCCGGTCGCTGTGCACCCAGGTGCTGGCGCTGGATGAGATCCAGCGCGCGCTGGAGGTGCGCTACCAGGGCAAGCCGCTGGCGATGATGGTGATTGACCGCGACCAGGACGATGCCCCGGTGGTGGCGCGGGAGCAGCCGCGCGGCGACGCGGTGGCCCTGCCCCGTCCCTGACGGCGGCGTGCCGCCCCGCCCGGCAGGGCGGGGGCTGGCCCTACGCGCGGTGCGGGGTGCCGAGGTACTCGGCGCTCTGCATTTCGATCAGGCGCGAGGCGGTGCGCTCGAACGCGCCCTGCAGGCGCACGCCCGAGTACAGCGCCACCGGGGAATCGGTGGCGGTGCAGACCAGATTGACGTGGCGGTCGTACAGCTCGTCGATCAGGTTGACGAAGCGGCGCGCGGCATCTTCGTTCAGCGTGTCGAAGTGCGGGATGTCGCCGAGCAGCACGGTGTTGAACTCGTGCGCGATCTCGATGTAGTCCGACGGCCCGCGCGGGCCTTCGCACAGCGCCTTGAAGTCGAACCAGACGATGCTCTTGCCACGCCCGCGCACCGGGATCTTGCGCGCTTCGATTTCGATGTTGCCCGGCTTGGCCGTCGCACCGCCGCTGAGCTCGGCCCAGCGGCCGGCCAGCCACGCATCGCTGCCGGCATCGATCGGGGACTGGTACACCGGCGAGCGGGTCAGCGCGCGCATGCGGTAGTCCTCGGTGCCTTCGGCGTACAGCTCCACGCAATAGGTCTGCAGCAGCCCGATGGCCGGCATGAAGCTGTCACGCTGCAGGCCGTTGAGGTACAGGTTCTCCACCGCGGTGTTGGAGGTGGTCACCAGGGTCACGCCCTCGGCGAACAGGCGTTCGAGCAGGCGCGCCAGCAGCATCGCATCGCCGATGTCGGTGACGAAAAATTCGTCCAGCACCAGCACACGCAGCCTGCTGCGCCATTCCTGGGCGATCTTCGCCAGCGGGTCGCTCTGGCCCTGGTGCTCGCGCAGACGCTCGTGGATGCCGCGCATGAAGCGATGGAAATGGGTGCGGTACTTCTGTTCGATCGGCAGGCCGTCGTAGAACAGGTCCACCAGGAAGGTCTTGCCCCGCCCCACGCCGCCCCAGAAGTACAGGCCCTTGACCGGATCGGGCTTCTTCCAGAATGCCGACAGCCGGTCCAGCCAGCCGTCCTGCGCGCTGTCCACCAGGGCGATATGGATGCGGTCCAGCTCGGCCAGGGCCGCATGCTGGGCCGGGTCGTCCTGCCATTCGCCGCGGGCCACGCCGTCGGCGTAGCGCTGGGTCGGGGTCATCGCGGTGTCGCTCATGCCGTACCGGCGTCCACGTTGGGCAGCCAGTGCTTGACGCCGTGGGTGATGGCCCCGCGCAGGTCGATCAGCTTGCGGTGGAAGAAGTGGCTGGTGTCGGGCATGCGCACCAGCTCATGCGGGGCACCGATGACCTCCAGCCAGGTGTAGACGGCCTGCGGGTCGACGATTTCATCTTCGTCGCCCTGGATCACCAGCCACTGCGGCGGCGGCTGCACGCCCTCGAAATCCCAGCGGCCGGCCGGCGGGGCGATGGACACCAGTGCGGCCGGCTGCAGGTCGCCCGCCGCACGCAGCGACACGAACGCACCGAAGCTGAAACCGGCCAGCCACAACGTGGCCTGCGGTTGCTGCGCGCGCACCCAGGCGGCGACGGCCTTGAGATCGTCCTGCTCGCCATTGCCGTGGTCGAACTCGCCGGCGGACTGGCCGACGCTGCGGAAATTGAAGCGCACCGTGGCGATGCCGAGGTCGCGCAGTGCGCGCGCGGCCATCGTGACCACCTTGTTGTGCATGCTGCCACCCTCGGTGGACAGCGGGTGGCAGACGATCGCCACCACCGGCTGCACCACGACATCGGCGTCCGGCAGATCGACCACGACATCCAGCGGACCGACCGGGCCGTCCAGCGTCAGCGCCGCGCTTTCTTGGGGAAATGGGGGATTGTGCATGGCGTCATAATAGCGTCCCTCCGCGTGCTTCACCGCCGCTCCTGCCAGGCCCGTCATGCACTATCTGGTTTTCAGTGTCCTCTGCAGCGTGCTGGTCTCGGTCCTGCTGAAGCTGGCGCCGCGCCGGCAGCTCGACATGCCGCAGGTGGTGACCTGGAACTATCTGGTCGCCAGCGTGCTCAGCCTGCTGCTGTTGAACCCCTCGCTGGTGTCGCTGCGCTCGACGCATGCGCCGTGGCTGGCGCTGCTCGGGTTGGCGATCGCCCTGCCGGCGATTTTCCTGGTGATGGCGCGCGCGGTGACCCGTGCCGGCATCGTGCGCAGCGACGTGGCCCAGCGCCTGTCGCTGCTGTTGTCGCTGCTGGCGGCGTTCCTGGTATTCGGGGAAACCGCCAACGGCTGGAAGCTGGCCGGGCTGGGACTGGGCCTGCTGGCGATCCTGGGCATCAGCGTGCGCCCGCGCGCGCTGGCCGCCGAGGCCAGCGGCGGGCGCGTCTGGCCGTGGCTGCTCGGGGTCTGGGTGGGCTATGCGCTGGTGGACATCCTGCTCAAGCAGGTGGCGCTGTCGGGGACGCCGTCGATGGCGGCGCTGACCACCAGCTTCGGGCTGGCCTTCGTGCTGATGCTGGGGCTGCAGCTGTGGCGCCATGTCAGCGGCACCGCACCGCTGCACTGGCGCAACCTGGGTGCCGGGGCGCTGCTGGGCCTGCTCAACTTCGGCAACATCCTGTTCTACGTGCGCGCCCACCAGCACCTGCCGGACAGTCCGGCGGTGGTGTTCGCCGGCATGAACATCGGCGTGGTGGTACTGGGCGCGCTGGTCGGCATCCTGGCGTTCGGCGAACGCACCAGCGTGTGGAACCGCGTCGGCCTGGCGCTGGCGGTGGTGGCGATCGGGCTGATCGCCTGGGGGACATGGTCGGTGTGAGACAGGGTGCCGGCCAACGGTCGGCACCCCCCTGCGTCCCGGGTGCGGATTACCGGTCGAAGCCGAGCAGCAGCGGGTCGTGGTCGGAGCTGCGCCACGGGCCGGGTTCGTTGCGGTCGCGGTAGCCGACGTCATCGGCTTCGTCGGCGTTGATGTGCCATTCGGCGGCGCCGCGCAGGCGCTTGACCATGCCCGGGCTCAACAGCGCGTGGTCCAGCCGGCCGCTCATGCCGTTGTAGACATAGCTGTAGGGGTGCGCGACCTTGGCCTCGGCAAAGGCGTCGCGCCAGCCGGCGTCGTGCAGGGTGCGGATCGGGTCTTCCATCGCGTACGCATTGAAGTCGCCCAGCAGCACCGCGTCGGCGGTGCCGGCACCGGTCGGGTCGGTGCGCAGCCACTGGTCGAGCAGCCGGGCCGATTCCACCCGGGTCGCATTCCAGCAGGCCTGGTCGTCCTTCTGGTCGGCGTCGGCGCCGCTGGCTTCCGAACAGCCCTTGGACTTGAAGTGGTTGGCCACCACCACGAACGGCGCGCCCTTGCCGGCACGGAAGGCCTGCGCCATCGGCACCCGGCTGTGCGGCCCGAACGGGCCCTGCTCCAGCGTGGCCGGCGCGCCAACCGGGGTGACCCGCGAAGCGCGGTAGATGATGCCGACCCGGATCGGGTTCTCGCCCGGTCCCTTGGCGGCATCGATGAAGCGCCAGTCGGCGCCGGCGCCACGGTCCGCATTGAGCGCATCGACCAGCTGGGCGATCGCCGACTGCGGGCCGTAGCCGTCGTTTTCCAGTTCCATGAGCGCGGCGACGTCGGCGCCGAGCGCGTTGATGGTGGCGACGAGCTTGGTCTTCTGCGCCAGGTGTTCGGCCGGCGTGCGGGCGCCGCGCAGGGTCGGATAGCCACCGCCCTGGCCGTCGCCGTTGAAGAAGTTCTCCAGGTTGAAGGCGGCGATGTGCAGCTTGCCGGCGACCACCGGGGCGGCCGGGCGCTCGAGCGCCGGCAGCGTCAGCGGGCGGGTGACCTGCAGGCGCGGGATGCCCTTGTCGTCCACCCGCACGGTGCCTTCCACGTTGCGAAGGACCATGCCGGTGCGCAGGTTGGCGCCGGCCGGCAGGTAGGCCACCGGGCCCGGGTCGCGCGCGCTGCTGCCGTCATCGAGCAGCAGGCGGCGGTGACGGTTGTCGGCCACCACCTTGTCGTGCGCCGGGCTGCGCGGGGCAGCCACTTCGCTGGGTTGCCACAGGCGGCCGCCGAAGGCCACGGTGAGTTCACCGAAACGCGCCAGCCCATCGGTACCGGCCAGGGTCAGCGGGGCGGCGATGCGCACCTGCTGGCCGTCCAGGGCGTGCCAGTCGGCGGGCGCGGCGGTCAGGGTCACCGTGGCACTGGCGGTCGGGGCCGGCGGGGCCGGCTGGACCTGCGGCTGGGCCTGGGCGAACGCGGACGCCGGCAGCGCCAGCGACAGGGCAAGGGCGAGGGAACGACGGCGCATCGACAGGCTTCTCCACAAAAGGGGTGCACAGACTACCGCTGAAATGTGACCCGTCCAGCGCCGCGCGGCGTATCGCCGGCTCGGGCAAAGCACCCGGGCGCGGTACGCCTATCGTTGGTTGGGGGTGGTTGCCGGCCAGAGGCCGGCACTACCTTGCCGGCCAGCGGCCGGCACTACTTTGGGTTGGTCAGCATCCAGTCCAAAGTGGCGGGGAGCTGCTCTTCGGTCAGGGCCGGGTTGCCGCCCTTGGGCGGCATGATGCCCCCATCCGGACCGGTGTAGCCCTCCACGGCATGCTTGTAGAGGGTGTCCTTGCCCTGGGCGATGCGCGCATCCCAATGACCGTGGTCCAGGGTGGGGGCGTTGCCCACGCCGTTGGTGTGGCAGGCGGTGCAGAGGTTGTCGAAGATCACCTTGCCGTCGGTGGTGCCGCCGTAGGCGACCTGCGAGGCCGCCTTGGCCAGCGCGGCGGCCTTGGCCGCTGCCTGTGCCGCCGCACCGGTGCTGCCGGCATAGACGGCGCCGGCCGGGGCGATGCGCTGTTCGGTGCGCTTCACCGCCTGGGGCGAGATTTCAGGGGGAATGCTGGTGTGCAGGTACGCTGCAAAGAGAATCAGGCCGAGCGTGATGGCCATCAGCAGCGCGATGACCATTGAAAAACGTTTCAGGAACTCGAGGTCGTAATTCCGCACTCTCTATACCCCTGGCTGGTAGTCGTTGGACCACGGCTTGTCGGCCGAGTATGACCAGCGTCGGCGGCGCTCTGCAAGCCGCCCCCGGGTGTCGCATTGCAGCATCGGCGCGACTCAGCCGCCGGCGGCACGCAGGCAGAAATCGCAGATCGAGGCGACCAGCGCATTCTCGTCGCCCTGCGCATCGCGGCTGGGTGCGGTCGGACCGACCAGCGCTTCGGTGAACGCCCCGACGATGCAGGCGGCGGCCACGGCGGTGTCCTGCGCGGGGAAGCTGCCGTCCGCGATGCCATCGGCAATGATGCGGCGGAACACATCGCCGAACAGCCGGCGGCAGCGGATGCGCTCGGCGTCCACCTCCGGGTCCACCGGTTCGGCGATGAAGGCATGCGCCAGGCCGGGGCCGGCCAGCGCGCGGCGCACGAAGGCGGTGATGGCACGGCGCAGGCGCTCGGGCGCCGGCAACGGCTCGGCGGCAATCGCCTCGAAGATGCGCAGCTCGTGCGCCACCGCCGCGGTCAGGACCTCGACGAACAGCTCGGCCTTGGACGGGAAGTGGCGGTAGATCAGGCCGGTGGAGACCCCGGCCTCGGCCGCCACGGCAGTCACCGGGGCATTGCGGTAGCCGCCGGCCGCCACCAGCGCACGGGTTGCCAGCAGGATCCGTTCACGGGCCCCGGCGAGGCGTTCTTCCATCAGGGCGGAGCGTTTGTAGGCCATTTTCTGATTCTATGTTCAATTTTTGAATTTGTATTCACTTCTTAATCGAAGCGGGCTACGCTGCGCCCATACCCAGCCGTCTCGGAGCCGCCCTCATGCACGTCCCCACCATGAACTTCGATCTTGGCGAAGAGATCGACCTGCTGCGCCAGAGCGTGGCCCATTTTGCCTCCGCCGAGGTCGCCCCGCTGGCGGCCAAGGCCGATGAAGAGAACCTGTTCCCCAACGCGCTGTGGCGCAAGTTCGGCGAACAGGGCCTGCTCGGCCTCACCGTGGAGGAAGAATACGGCGGCAGCGGCATGGGCTACCTGGCCCACGTGGTGGCGATGGAAGAGATCTCGCGCGCCTCCGGCGGCATCGCCCTGTCCTACGGCGCGCACTCCAACCTGTGCGTGAACCAGCTGCGCAAGAACGGCACCGAAGAACAGAAGCAGCGCTTCCTGCCCGGCCTGTGCAGCGGCGAGAAGGTCGGCGCGCTGGCGATGAGCGAGCCGGGTGCGGGGTCGGACGTGGTGTCGATGAAGCTGCGCGCCGACAAGCGCGGCGACCATTACGTGCTCAACGGCAACAAGATGTGGATCACCAACGGCCCCGATGCCGACGTGCTGGTGGTCTATGCCAAGACCGACCTGGCCGCCGGCGCCAAGGGCATCACCGCGTTCCTGGTCGAGAAGGGCATGAAGGGCTTCTCCACCGCGCAGAAGCTGGACAAGCTCGGCATGCGCGGCTCCAACACCTGCGAACTGGTGTTCGAGGACTGCGAAGTGCCCGAGGCCAATGTGCTGGGCGCGGTCGGCGGTGGCGTCAAAGTGCTGATGTCCGGCCTGGACTTCGAGCGCGTGGTGCTGTCCGGCGGCCCGCTGGGCCTGATGGCCGCCGCGATGGACGTGGTGATGCCGTACGTGCACGAGCGCAAGCAGTTCGGCGAGGCGATCGGCACCTTCCAGCTGATCCAGGCCAAGCTGGCCGACATGTATGTGGGCCTCAACGCCTGCCGTGCCTACGTGTACGCGGTGGCACGCGCCTGCGACCAGGGCCGCACCACGCGCCAGGACGCGGCCGGTGCGATCCTCTACTCGGCCGAGAAGGCCACCTGGCTGACCGGCCAGGCCATCCAGATCCTGGGCGGCAACGGCTACATCAACGAGTACCCGACCGGGCGCCTGTGGCGCGATGCCAAGCTGTATGAAATCGGCGCCGGCACCTCCGAGATCCGCCGCATGCTGATCGGCCGCGAACTGTTCCAGCGCACGCTGTAAGGAAAGACACGCCATGACGGTACTGAGCACCCAGCTGCAACCGGGCAGCGAGACCTTTGAAGCCAACCGCGCTGCGCTGCAGGCGGTGGTGGACGACCTGCGCGCCACCCTGGCGCAGACCGCGCTGGGCGGCAGCGAGGCGGCACGGCAGAAGCACACCGCGCGCGGCAAGCTGCTGGTGCGCGACCGCATCGATGCCCTGCTCGATCCGGGCAGCGCGTTCCTGGAGATCGCGCCGCTGGCCGCGCACGGCATGTACGGCGACCCGATCCCGAGCGCGGGCGTGGTCGCCGGCATCGGCCGCGTGTCCGGCGTGGAGTGCGTGATCGTGGCCAACGATGCCACCGTCAAGGGCGGCACCTACTACCCGATGACGGTCAAGAAACACCTGCGCGCGCAGGAAGTGGCCGAACAGAACCGCCTGCCTTGCATCTATCTGGTCGATTCGGGCGGCGCGTTCCTGCCGCTCCAGGACGAGGTGTTCCCGGACCGCGATCATTTCGGCCGCATCTTCTACAACCAGGCCAACCTGTCGGCGCAGGGCATTCCGCAGATTGCCTGCGTGATGGGCTCGTGCACCGCCGGTGGCGCCTACGTGCCGGCGATGAGCGATGAAACGGTGATCGTGCGCGAGCAGGGCACCATCTTCCTCGGCGGCCCGCCGCTGGTGAAGGCGGCAACGGGCGAAGTGGTCACGGCCGAGGAGCTGGGCGGTGCCGACGTGCACACGCGCATCTCCGGCGTGGCCGACCACATGGCCGACAACGACCTGCAGGCCCTGGCCCGGGTCCGCGCGATCATCGCCCAGCTCAACTGGCGCAAGCCCGAGCCGGCGCTGGCAGTGCAGGCGCCGGTGGCACCGCGCTACCCGGAGAGCGAGCTGTATGGCGTGATCCCGGCCGACACCCGCAAGCCGTACGACGTGCGCGAAGTGATCATGCGCATCGTCGACGATTCGCGCTTCGATGAATTCAAGCCGCGCTATGGCGCCACGCTGGTCACCGGCTTCGCGCACCTGCACGGCTACCCGGTGGGCATCATCGCCAACAACGGCATCCTGTTCTCCGAGTCCGCGCTGAAGGGCGCGCACTTCATCGAACTGTGCACCCAGCGCGGCATTCCGCTGGTGTTCCTGCAGAACATCACCGGCTTCATGGTCGGCCGCAAGTACGAACACGGCGGCATTGCCAAGGACGGGGCCAAGCTGGTGATGGCCGTGGCCTGCGCCAAGGTGCCCAAGTTCACCGTGGTGATCGGCGGCTCGTTCGGTGCCGGCAACTACGGCATGTGCGGGCGCGCCTACTCGCCCAACTTCCTGTGGATGTGGCCGAACGCGCGCATCGGCGTGATGGGTGGCGAACAGGCTGCCAGCGTGCTGGCCACGGTCAAGCGCGATGGCATCGAGGCCAAGGGCGGGCAGTGGTCGGCGGACGAGGAAGACAGCTTCAAGTCGCCCATCCGCGAGCAGTTCGAGCAGCAGGGGCATCCCTACTACGCCAGCGCACGGTTGTGGGACGACGGCGTGATCGACCCGGCCGACACCCGGCGCGTGCTGGGCCTGGCGCTGTCGGCCAGCCTCAACGCCCCGGCGCGGAAGACCGATTTCGGCGTGTTCCGCATGTAATGCACGGGCGGTGCCGCAGGGCACCGCCGCCACTGGCCCGCGCAACGAGACCACCATGTTCACCAAGATCCTGATCGCCAACCGAGGCGAAATCGCCTGCCGCGTCATCGCCACCTGCCAACGCCTGGGCATTGCCACCGTGGCGGTGTATTCCGACGCCGACCGCAATGCGCGCCATGTGCGCCTGGCCGACGAGGCCATCGCCATCGGCCCGGCACCGGCGCGTGAGAGCTACCTGCGCGGCGATGCCATCCTCGACGCCGCGCGCCGCACCGGCGCGCAGGCGATCCATCCCGGTTACGGCTTCCTCTCCGAGAACGCCGACTTCGCCCAAGCCTGTGCCGAGGCCGGCATCGTGTTCATCGGCCCCTCCGCCGCGGCGATCCGCGCGATGGGCGACAAGAGCGCGGCCAAGGCGTTGATGCAGCAGGCCGGCGTGCCGCTCACCCCGGGCTACCACGGTAACGACCAGGCCCCGGACTTCCTGCGCGGGCAGGCCGACGGCATCGGTTATCCGGTGCTGATCAAGGCCAGCGCCGGCGGTGGCGGCAAGGGCATGCGCCGCGTCGACGACAGCGCCGCCTTCGTTGAATCGCTGGCCAGCTGCCAGCGCGAGGCGCAGTCGGCGTTCGGCAACGCGCACGTGCTGGTGGAGAAATACGTCGAGCGCCCGCGCCACATCGAGATCCAGGTGTTCGGCGACAGCCACGGCAACGTGGTGTACCTGTTCGAGCGCGACTGCTCGGTGCAGCGCCGCCACCAGAAGGTGCTGGAAGAAGCACCCGCCCCGGGCATGACCGCCGAACGCCGCGCCGCGATGGGCCAGGCGGCCGTGGATGCCGCGCGTGCGGTGAACTACGTCGGCGCCGGCACGGTGGAATTCATTGCCGGCCCGGACGGCGATTTCTACTTCATGGAAATGAACACCCGCCTGCAGGTGGAGCATCCGGTCACCGAGTGCATCACCGGCACCGACCTGGTGGAGTGGCAGCTGCGCGTGGCCAGCGGCGAACCGCTGCCGCTGCGCCAGGACCAGCTGCAGATCCGCGGCCATGCGCTGGAAGCACGCCTGTACGCCGAGGATGCCGACCGCGGTTTCCTGCCCTCCACCGGTACGCTGCGCCACCTGCGCCTGCCGGCCGGCAGCGCGCACGTGCGCGTGGACGCCGGCGTTGAACAGGGCGATGCGATCACCCCGTTCTACGACCCGATGATCGCCAAGCTGATCGTGTGGGACGTGGACCGCGATGCCGCGCTGCGCCGCATGCAGCAGGCGCTGGCCGAGTGCGAGGTGGTCGGGGTGACCACCAACGCGGCGTTCCTGCGTCGGCTGGTGATGACCGGTTCCTTCGCTGAGGCCAGGCTGGATACCGCGCTGATCGAACGCGAGCAGGCCGCGCTGGCGCCCAACGAGGGCGACAGCGATCCGGCCCTGTGGGCACTGGCCGGCATCGCCGCGGTGGCCAGCAGCGACGCGGCCAGCGTGGACCCGCGCGACCGCCATTCGCCGTGGCAGGCCCAGGATGGCTGGCGCCTCGGTGCACCCGCCGCACGCCGGCTGACGCTGGAACATCGCGGCACCCAGCGCGTGGTCGGCGTGACCGGCCAGCACACCGCCTGGTCGGTGCAGCTCGATGACGGTGCCGCCGTACCCGTGCACGGCGGCCTGGAGGCCGATGGCCTGCGCGTGCAGATCGGTGCGCAGCTGCATCGCGCCCGCCTGGTGCGCGACGGCGGCGAGCTGTACCTGTTCGGCCGCGACGGCGTGCAGCGCTTCACCGTGCATGATCCGGTCAGCGAGGCCGACCAGGCGGTTGCCGATGCCGGCAGCCTGCTTGCGCCGATGCCGGGCCGCATCGTCGCCACCTCGGTGGCACCGGGCACCCGGGTCGCGCGCGGCGCGCCGCTGCTGGTGCTCGAAGCAATGAAGATGGAACACACCCTGCAGGCCCCGGCCGATGGCATCGTGCAGGGCTACCGGGTCAAGGCCGGCGACCAGGTCGGCGATGGCGCCGTGCTGGTGGACTTCGAGGCGGACTAATCCGCGTCCGTGCCAGGCGTCTTTTCCCAGACGCGCTGGCCGGGATCGAACTCGGTTGTGGCCATCTGTGCTGCCCGCCAGCCAACGCCACAGATCGCCATCGGGCCTTCGGCCATCGGCTCAAGTCCGAGCAGGCGCTCGATCTCATGCTCATTGATGGCCGCAGTGACGAACGCACCCAGCTTCTGCTGGGTCGCGCACAGCAGCAGCTGCTGCGACAGGTGCCCCACATCCAGCGTCACGGCACGGTACGCCTTGGCGTGGTTGCGGTACTTCCAGTAGGTACGCGGGTAGCGCGGTGCCAGCACCACCAGCACGTGCGCATCGGCGAACCAGTGCTGGCCGGCCAGCGCCGACAGCGCCACCTCGTGCAGGCGGGCGTCATCGCCAGGCAACCGCGTCAAGGCGTGCGCCGCCGGATCGTAGTGATACAGGCCGGTCGCCAGCCCGGCGACGTTCTGCACCAGCAGATAGGCCTCGGTGGGATGCAGTCCACCGGCTGACGGCACGGTCTTCTTGAAGAAGGTGCTGTCGGCCTGGAGCTCATAGCAGCCGGTTGCCGCGAAGACCCGCTTGAGCAGGCGGGCGAGTTCCTGCAGCGGCAGTGCCTGGGCGGTATCGAAGTTGCGGCAGGTCGCACGCGACTGCAGCAGCGCGTCGAAGGCGTCTTCCTCCGGGTGCGGAAGCAGCGTGGTAACGCCCTCGCGCGGTGGGGGGGGGGGGGGGGGGGGGGGGGAAAGGGGGGGCACGCCGCCAACGGTCTGCCTACCTGCCGCCTCCTACGACGGGGGGGGGG
>NZ_JBMOWY010000076.1:0-6903 GCF_049310345.1 Stenotrophomonas sp. GZD-301
GTCTCTTCTTGTGTGGGGGGATGTGTTGGGGTCTCTCACTACCGTGGTGCTACCGCCGGCGGTGGCGCACCCAGATTTTCGCGCAGGCCTGCGGCGGTCTGCATGCCGGCCGATTCCAGCGCCGCGGCGCTGTCCTGCCCCTGCCAACGTCCCATCCAGTGGGCGATCGCGGCCGGCCCCCACCAGTGCATGTCGCGAAGCTGCTCGTCGCGTGCGCGCCACGGATTCTCGCGGTCACGGACGAACACCAGCCCTCCCTCGATCAGGGTCTGCAGCGCGCGATCATCGGCATCGTCAGGCGGCGCGCTCCAGCGTTGCGGATCGAACCGTCCCAGCAGCAGCACCGCAGACGCATCCAGCTCCAGCGGTGCATCCAGATGCGGTGCCAACGCCAGCCAGCGCAGCTGTGTATTTACGCCACTGCCGCCACGCAGCACGCTCTGCAGCGAGAATGACACTTCGCACTGCGGCTCAAGATGCACGATTCCGCATCGCCGCATCGACCTACCTGCTTCCATATCCACGCCGTCCTGAGTGCTTCGCGGATCGCATCCGCCCTTCGTTGTCGGCATCCGTACCGTATTCTTCAGGCGCGACCCGCCCGCGCGTGGGCATGCCCTATTCAAGTCGCCCCTGCTCTGGCCGCTACCGATCGCAGGCTTGCCGGCATCGCCCGGCGCCCCTGCCCCGTCGTCACCACGCTTCTTCTGTCGAGACTGCCCGCATGTCGAGTGAAAAGACCCCCCTGAGCCCCGCCGATGCCATCAAGCTGCTGGACCTGCTGTCCAGCGACGCCGACTTCCGCGCCCGTTTCGCGGCCAGCCCCGCACAGGCGTTGAGCGAGATCGATGCAGCGCTGGGCGACGCGTCGGTGCTGTGCTGTCTCGACGGCACGCTGGCATCGCCTGCGGAGTTCGAGGCGGCACGCGAAGCACTGCTCGACCACCTGACCCGGGTGACGATGTTCAACAACCCGCATTGCTTCGTCACCGGCGAGGTGGATGCCTCGCTCAAGCGCACGCCCTGATCGAGATTCAGCGAACCGCCGCGACAGCGGGGCAACCCGCTGCCGGGCACCGCTGCACGGCCAGCCTGGCGTCATGCACGTTCAGCGCCTGCAGGGCGTAGGAGCCGGCGCTCTCGGCATACGCGCGACCGCGATTGGCGAGCAGCCACTGCCGCTCGCGTTCTGCATCCTGCTCCGCGCCGTCGGCAAGATAGGCACTGCGCAGCGCGCTGTGGACCTGGTACAGCTCGCTGCCGTCTTCCAGTGCCTTCAACCGCGCCACGGACGGCCCGGTCTTTCCCTGCCGCGCCAGTTCCAGCGCGTCCACGATGGACACCACCTGCGCCGCACGCGCATCGCCAAGCTCGCGTGCCAGCGGCAGCAGGGTGGGCAGGTAGTGCGTGGCAACGCGATCCAGCCCGGCGCGTTGCGCGGCATAAACGGCCACGGCGGCGAAGTAAAGGCGCTGGCCACGATCATCGGTGTCGCTGCGCCCGGCCTGTCGCAACAACGGCTGCACGACGCGGTGGAACTCGGCGTCGGTGGGCGGTCGCCCGGTGCCGCTGCGTACCGACAGGTCGATGACGCCGAACAGTTCGCACACCTGCACCGAGGTCCCGCACTCGGCGGCCGCCTGCTGAGCCGACCGGCGTGCCGCGTCGATGTTGCCCTGGTCCAGCGCTACTGACGTGCGTTCCAGCCAGTTGCCCGGATCGGTTTTTTCCAGCTTGCCCAGCAGCTTGGCGGCGGCGGCAACGTCGCCGGACGCCGCCAGCGCGGCGACGCGCTGACGGGTCCCCTGCCCACCACTGGAGACAGCCGCCTCGTTGAAGGTGCGCAGCGCCTGGCCGAATTTGTTCTGCGCCAGCTGGGTGCGGCCAAGCAGGTCCACGGCCAGGCTGCGCAGGGGGTACTGCATGACGTCGCCGTGGCGTACCGCCTGCTCGGCCACCGCGTAACGGCCCATGTCCAGCTCGGACAGACCGTAGTTGATGTGCGCGCCGTGATGGTCCGGGTAGAGATCGGCCAGCAGCTTCCACTTCTCTGCAGCCGCGGCCTGACCAGGCTCGCTCAGCTCCAGTTTCCATGCATCCAGGTAAAGCGCCTCACGCGCGGTGAGGCGGTCACGCAGCAGGACCGCCTTGGCCAGCAGTTCGCGCGCCGGGTCGCGCTGGCCGCGGCTCACCTGGATGCGCAACTGGGCCAGATAGGCGAACGCGAACTCCGGGTCCAGCCGGGTTGCCTGCTCGAAATACGCCAGCGCCTGCGGCATGCGATGCTGGCCATAGGCCGCCAGTCCTTTCGCATAGGCGTTGAGCGCATCCAGATTGGCGGTAGCCACTTCCGGCAGCGGTGCCGAGGTGCGGTCGATATCCTGCAGCGCTTCACCCAGACGGCCACGCAGGCTCGCAACCACGCGATCGGTGGAGGCCAGCACCGATTCCAGTCCCCGGCCATCGGCGTACTCGGAGTAGACCGTCTCGCCGCTGGCCGGGTCGACCACTTCGACCGAGACGCGCAGCTTGCCGTGCACTTCCAGCACCGACGGCAGAATGATCGCGCGCGCGCCATCCCGTGCGGCCACCTCCAGCGCAAGGCGCCGGTCGAGGCGGACATCCGGCGTACGCCGCATCCGGGTCAACGTATCGCGCACCTTCATGTCGCTGAGCACGTTGACGAAGCGCGACTGCTCCAGGCTGATCCGAAACGCCTGCTGCAGGCTGTCGTCGAGCAGGACATTGCCGGTGAGGTTGTTGACGTCCCCCACCACCACCCAGTCGCGCTCGGCGAAGGCGATCGCCGGCTCGGGCCGCAGCAGCATCCACCCGCCCACAGCCAGCGCCGCCACCAGCAGTGCTTCGGCGGCCAGCGCGGCCGGCTGCCGCCACATCGGGATGTCGCGGCGCGCCTTGGCATTGCCGCGCGGCATGCGCAGCGGGGCGAAGCCGATCTCGCCCACCTCGAACACTTCCTGGGTGGTCGGCACGCCCTTGAAGCGCCAGCGGCCATGCGACTTCCACAGCAGGCGCTCGCCGCGCTCGCCCAGTTCGCCGGTGGCGCGATGGGTCAGCGATTCGGCCACCGCCGACAGCAGGATCTGGCCCGGTCGGGCCAGCGTCATCAGACGCGCGGCCATCGGTTTGGCCAGGCCCTCGACCTCGAGCGACTTGGCCCCGACCTTGATCGCCTCGGGGCTGTTTTCCCAGGTCAGCACTTCGCCGACGTGGAGACCGGCGCGGGCGCGCAGCACGATGCCGCGTTCCTCGCCGATCTGCTGCAGCCCGCGCTGGTAGTCCAGTGCGAAGCCGAGCGCATCGATGGCGCGTTCGAACAGCAGGAAGAGCCCGTCGGAGCGGTCGATCTGGTGCCCGTTCCACTGCTGCTGCAGGGTCAGCACCAGGCGGTCGTGCTGCTGGAACAGCTCGGCTGCGGCGCTGTCGCCAATGCGTTCGACCAGGATCAGCGAATCGCACAGGTCGGTGAACAGCAGGGCCCGCAGCTGCGGGGTCTGGGTCGACGTTCCGATGTCGCCATTCATGCCGCTCTCCCGATCAGGGCGTATCGGTCGCTGCACGCGACCAGTGCAACCGGTTGCCGCCCAGGCGCTTGGCCTGGTACAGGGCGCTGTCGGCGCGAGCGTACCACTCGCTCCAGTCGCTGTGCGCGTCCAGCAGCCCCACCCCGATGCTGACCGGGCAGACGTGCGGCATGCCGTGGGCGCGGCCCATCAGGCCGTGCACGGCGCTGAGGATGAACTCGGCGGCGTGCTGCAGGACATCGGCGTCGGCCTGCCGCAGCAGCAGGCAGAACTCGTCCCCGCCCAGCCGGCAGGCCATGTCCTGTTCGGCGGCGACCGAGCGCAGGATGTTGGCCACGCTCTGCAGGACGCGGTCGCCGGCCTGGTGGCCGTGTTCGTCGTTGACCTGCTTGAAGCTGTCGCAGTCGATCAGCAGCAGGCCCTGCGGTGGGCCGTCGGCGTGGCCGCGGCATTCCTGCAGGTACAGCGCCAGGCCGCGGCGGTTGTGCAGGCCGGTGAGCTCGTCGGTACGCACCAGCTCACGGGTGTGGGTGAGCTGGTGGGTGGTGACGTACAGGTTGTCCAGCGCGGTTTCCAGGTCGTGGTTGCGCCGGCGCAGCTGGCGGATCAGGACCTGTTCGTTGCTGACCACGCGCATGATGGTCCGGCGCAGGAAGTACGCCACCAGGCCCGGGTCGCGAAGGACCAGGCGCTGGAAATCGGCGTGGTCCAGCTCCAGGACCACGCTGTCTTCAAGCGCGCGGGCGTCGGCGCTGCGCGGGTGGTCACCGATGAGCAGGCCCAGCTCGCCGAAGAACTCATGCTGGCCCAGCGACTTGACCACCAGGTCTTCACCGAAATCCAGCTCCACCGCGCCGCTGTCGATCACATACATGGTGTCGCCGGGCTGTCCGCGCAGGAACAGCAGGTCGCCGGCGGTCAGCTTGCGCTGGCGGCCGAATTCGGCGAACAATGTGAATTCGTCGGGGCTCAATACGGCATGGACGATCTCAGCCATCGCTGTCTGCGCGATGCCTGGCTCCTGTTCGCACACAATCGCCGCCGCAACCTTGCCGGTCATCCCGTGCACCCGCTTCCCAGCGTTCCCCCGGTGAGCAGAAGAGGATAGCACCGTTAAAAACTGTGCGCCTCATCCCATTTCCGACCCGGGAGGCCCATTTTCACCCCTCCCCGTTCATCTTCACGCCCCAGGCAGGCTGCGGGAGGGCGGGGTGCAACGATTCTGAAAATGCCAGCGGCCGCGCGGGCCGCATCCCAGGGATTGCAGGCCTCCCCGGCGGATTCACCCGTGACGGTCGCGGTTGAGTAGGATTTTCCCGATAGCTGTGATGGTGTCCCGCCCCTAGGATCGCGCCTCCGGTCTATAGAACGTTGACGATATGGATGTCTCCGCTCCTTCGGCGCTCGCCACCCTTGGCGCCCCCTCCCAGCAGGCGCGCCTGATCCAGCTGCTCGGCCCGGCTTCCGGCCTGGTGGTGGAGCGCTTCGAGGGCCAGGAGGCGGTCTGCGGCAGCACCCGTTTCGAGATCGACTGCCTGTCCACCGATGCGTTCCTGGACATGGCGCCGTGGCTGGAGCAGCCGCTGACCCTGCAGCTGCGTCGCGCCGATGGCGGCATGCGCCAGTGGCACGGCCTGTGTACCGAGGTGGCCCAGCTTGGCAGCGACGGCGGCCTGGCGCGCTACCGGCTTACGCTGGAACCGTGGACCGCGCTGCTGGCGCTGCGCCGCAATGCGGTGATCTTCCAGGACCTGGACACCCGCGCGATCTGCGAGCAGATCTTCGCCGACTACCCGCAGGCGGCCTTCCGTTTCGATGTGCAGGCCACGTTGCCGGCCCGTGCGATCACCACCCAGTACCGCGAGAGCGACTGGGGCTTCGTTACCCGCCTGCTGGCCGAGGCCGGCCTGGCCTGGTGCATCGAGCAGACCCAGGACGGCGAGGCCGCGCACACGCTGGTGGTGTTCGACCCGGCCGCCGAGCGCCCCGCGCTGGGCAGCCAGCGCTTCCACCGCAGCGACATCGCCGAGGCGCGCGATGGCATCACCGCGTTTGCCGAGCAGCGCCAGCTGGTCCCCAACGCCAGCAGCGTGGCCAGTTGGCACAGCGAGCAGCTCACCGCCGTCAGTGGCCAGAGCCAGGCCGAGGCCGGCGAGCTGCCGGTGCTGGAGGTGTACGTGCAGCCCCGCGCCGGGCGCTTCGCCCAGGCCGCGCTGGCCGCCGATGAGGCGCAGGCCCGGCTGGATGCGCTGCGCGTGCCGATGACCCTGTTCCAGGGCAGCGGCTCGGTGCGCACACTCGCCGCCGGCAGCGCCTTCACCCTCACCCAGCATCCGCAGCACGAGGGCCAGGCCTTCGTGCTGCTGGCCGTGGCGCATGCGGCGGTCAACAACCTCGGCCACGGCATCGTCGAACTGCTTGGCGAAGCGGCCCTGGAGCAGGGCAGCTACCGCAACCGCTTCGTGGCTGCCCCGCACGACACCCCGATCCGCGCCCTGCCCCAGGACCGCCCCACCCTGCACGGCCCGCAGACCGCACGCGTGGTCGGTGTGGCCGACAGCGTGGTCAGCCCCAGCCGCGACCACCAGGTGCGCATCCAGTTCGGCTGGCAGCGCGGCGTCTCGCCCAATGCCGGCGGCATGACCGAGACCGGCAGCCGCAGCGCCGGCCATGCGCCGGGCGACCAGACCAGCGGCAGCTGGGTGCCGGTGGCCGAGTGGGTGGCCGGCCCCAACTGGGGCACGCATTTCCTGCCGCGCATCGGCGCGGAGGTGCTGGTGGAGTTCCTGCACGGGGACATCGACCAGCCGCGCATCACCGGCCAGCTCTACAACGGCGAGGTCGCCCCGCCCTTCGGCGGCGGCCTGGACGACAAGGCCCAGCACCCCGGCGTGCTCAGCGGCCTGCACACCCAGTCCCACGATGGCAGCGGCACCCAGCAGTGGGTGATCGACGACACCACCGGCCAGCTGCGCACGCGCCTGCAGACCTCGCTGGCCGACAGCCGGCTGGAGCTGGGCTACCTGATCGACCACAGCGACACCCGCCGGGGCGCGCTGCGCGGCCAGGGCTTCGAGCTGGCCACCCACGGCTGGGGCAACGTGCATGCCGGCCAGGGCCTGCTGCTGTCCACCAGCGCCCGCCAGGACGCCACCTCCACGGTGCTGGACAGCCATGAGGCGGTCGAGCAGCTGCGCGCTGCCGAGCGGGCGCTGGAGGCGATGCACGACACGCTGCAGAAGCAGGATGTGCCGCCGCTGGGCGCACTCACCAGCACCGCCCAGCTGCGCGCCAAGATCGACCCGACCGCCGAGGGCAAGTACGGCAGCCAGGTCAACGGCCAGTCCGGCATGAAGCC
>NZ_JBMOWY010000077.1:0-21755 GCF_049310345.1 Stenotrophomonas sp. GZD-301
GGGGCGGGTTTTCCGGACACGCCATTAACACATCCATGTCGGCTCGTCGAAAACATCCATGTTTTCTACGGTCCCGAAAACCCGCCCCCGCCGACCCTCGACGGTGGTTCGGTGGCCGCAGGAGTATCAACGGATCAACTGTCGGGGCCGGCCGGTGGGCAGCCCACGTAGGGACTGTCAAAAACATGGATGTTTTTGCCAAGCCTCCAGGGATGGATTCACGGCGTGTCCCGGAGTGGGCTGCCCGCCGGTCGGCCCAGCCCGTAACACCGAACAGCCGCTCTTCGCTGCCAGCTGCCCACCCCCATTTATCGCCCAGCACGCCGTACACACCCATCCGCGATAAACTGCGTTTTTCCCCCGCAGGACCGCATCCGGATGAGCCCACGCCACACCCTTTCCGTCGCCCTGATCCAGGAGCGCAACCACGGTGACGCCGCCGCCAATCTGGCCGTGATCGAAACGCGCGTGGCGGAAGCGGCCGCCCAGGGGGCCAAGCTGATCCTGCTGCAGGAACTGCACAACGGCGCGTACTTCTGCCAGCACGAGTCGGTCGACGAGTTCGACCTGGCCGAGCCGATCCCCGGCCCGAGCACCGAACGCCTCGGCGCGTTGGCGAAGAAGCACGGCGTGGTGATCGTCGGCTCGCTGTTCGAGCGTCGCGCGGCCGGGCTGTACCACAACACCGCCGTGGTCTTCGAGAAAGACGGCACGCTGCTGGGCAAGTACCGCAAGATGCACATCCCGGACGATCCGGGCTTCTACGAAAAGTTCTACTTCACCCCGGGCGACATCGGCTTCAAGCCGATCGATACCTCGGTGGGCCGCCTGGGCGTGCTCGTGTGCTGGGACCAGTGGTATCCGGAAGCGGCACGCCTGATGGCGCTGGCCGGCGCCGAACTGCTGCTCTACCCCACCGCGATCGGCTGGGACCCGGACGACCAGCAGGACGAACAGACCCGTCAGCGCGATGCCTGGGTGCTGAGCCACCGTGGCCATGCCGTCGCCAACGGCGTGCCGGTGCTGAGCTGCAACCGCGTCGGCCACGAGGCCTCGCCGCTGGGCGCCTCGGGCATCCAGTTCTGGGGCAACAGCCATGTGCTCGGCCCGCAGGGCGAGTTCATCGCCGAGGCCGGCACCGAGCCGACCGTGCTGATCTGCGACGTGGACCTGCAGCGCAGCGAGCACGTGCGCCGGATCTGGCCGTTCCTGCGTGATCGCCGCATCGACGCCTATGGCGACCTGCTCAAGCGCTACATCGACTGATCCCCCAGGACCCTGCCCCGTGACCGTGCTGCTGCGCGACGCCAACGATGCCGATATCGCGGCCATCACCGCCATCTACGCGGTGGAAGTGACCGACTTCGTCAACACCTACGAGTACGACGTACCGGACGCGGCGGAGATGCAGCGACGCATGCACGACATCGTGGCGCGCGGCTTCCCGTACATCGTCGCCGAGGTCGATGGCCGGGTTGCCGGCTACGCCTATGCCAACACCTACCGGGGCCGCATCGCCTACCAGTGGACCGTGGAGAACTCGGTCTACGTGGATGCGGCATTCCAGGGACGCGGGGTCGGCACGGCATTGATGCAGGGCCTGATCGATGCCTGCGTGGAACGTGGCTACCGACAGATGGTGGCGGTGATCGGCGAACCGTCGAACACCGCCTCGATCAAACTGCACGAACGCTTCGGTTTCCACACCGTCGGCGTTTTCCGCGGCCTCGGCCGCAAGCATGGCCGCTGGCTGGACACCGTCCAGATGCAGCGCGCGCTCGGCGATGGTGCCGACAGCGCCCCTTCGAATGAATGATGCAATGACTGATACCCAGATCGACGATACCGGCGACACCCTGTTCGCCGGGCAACCCGTGCGCGTGGTCGAGCGTGATGGCGTGCGCTACACCCTGCTCGGCACCGCGCACGTCTCCCAGGCCAGCGTGGAAGCCGTCGAGCGCGCGATTGCCAGCGGCCGCTTCGATGCGGTCGCCGTGGAGCTGGACGCGCAGCGCCTGCAGGCGCTGACCAACCCCGATGCGCTGGCCAAGCTGGACCTGGTCGAGGTGATCCGCAAGGGCCGTGTGGCGCTGTTCGCGGCCAACCTGGCCTTGGCCGCCTACCAGCGCCGGCTGGCCGAACAGCTCGGCATCGAGCCGGGCGCCGAACTCAAGCGTGCGGTCACTCTGGCCAACGAACACCACCTGCCGGTGCACCTGATCGACCGCGAAGTCGGCCTGACCTTCAAGCGCGCTTCGCAGCGGCTGGGCTTCTTCGGCAAGATCAAGCTGGTGATGGGTCTGGGCGCCGGCCTGTTCGCGTCGGAGGACGTGGGCGAGGCCGAGATCGAGAAGCTCAAGCAGGGCGACATGCTCGAAGCCAGCTTCGGCGAGTTCGCCAGCGAAAGCCCGGCGCTGTACGAAACCATCATCGGCGAGCGCGACCGCTACATGGCCACCCGCCTGCGCGAGACCCACGATCCGTCCCAGCGCAACGTGCTGGCCGTGGTCGGTGCCGGTCACCTGGCCGGACTGGCGCGCTACCTGGAAAACGATACCGACGCGCCCGGCCCGCTGCGCGAATCGCTGGAAGAGGTGCCGAAGAAGCGCAACATCCCGTGGATCACCCTGACCATCCTGGCGATCGTGCTGACCGGCATTGGCGTCGGCTTCTACCGGGGCGGGTTGGGCGTGGGCACCGAGCTGCTCGCCACCTGGGCGATGTACACCGGCGGCCTGGCGGGCCTGGGCTGCCTGCTGGCGGGCAGCCATCCGTTGAGCATCCTGACGGCGATCGTGGTCGCTCCGTTCAAGCCGTTCCGCCTGAGCATTCCCACCGGCGCGTTCTCGGCCCTGGTCGAAGCGCGCCTGCGCAAGCCGGCGTATGAGGATTTCCTCAAGCTCCGCGATGACGCCCAGAGCGTCAAGGGCTGGTACCGCAACCGCGTCACCCGGGTGGTGCTCACCTTCATGCTGACCAACATCGGCAGCATGCTGGGCCTGTGGCTGACCGGGTTCCAGGTGTGGCACAAAGTCGGCGGCTGACCGCCGGCGGGTAGAGCCGACCGTTGGTCGGCTGCCGTTTCATCGGGTAGAGCCGACCGTTGGTCGGCTGCCGTTTCATCGGGTAGAGCCGACCGTTGGTCGGCACCACACCTCGCATCACGCCGGTTCGATCACCGCGTCGCTGCCCTTCGGCGGCAATCCCCTCGCCCGCCGCACGATCCCCGCAACCGCGCTGCTCAGGTCGTCCAGGATCGCGTAGATGGTCGGCAGGAACAGCAGGCTGACCACCGTGGAGAACGCCAGGCCACCGGCGATGGCACGCGCCATCGGGTAGTACGGCGGGCCGTTGCCAAGCAGCTGCGTATCGGTCAGCGAGATCGGAATCATGGCCAGAATCGCCGTGCCCATCGTCATCATGATCGGCCGCAGGCGTTCACGCGAGCCTTCCACCAGCGCCAGCGTGCGCCCTGCCCCACGCCGGCGCAGGTTGTTGATGTGCTCGATCATCACGATGCCGTTGTTCACCACCACGCCCATCAGCACCAGGATGCCGATGAAGGACATGATCCCGAACGAGGTGCCTGTCAGCCAGAACAGCCAGAACACACCGAAGATCGAGAACAGCACGCCGCTCATGATCGCCGCCGGGAACAGCAGCGACTCGAACACCGCCGCCATCACCACGTAGATCATCACCAGTGCGATCAGCAGGTTGAACATCATCTGCTGCATCGCCTCGTTGTCGTCGCCGTAGTCGCCGCCATCGAAGGTGAAGGTGTAGCCGGCCGGGAAACTCATCGGCTTGAGTACGTCCTCCATCGCCTTGCGCCCTTCGGGCACGGTGATCTTCTCGGCGAGGTTGGCCTTGATGGTCAGCGTGGTCTGGCGGTTGGTGCGGCCGATCTGGGTCGCGGTCGGCTTGACCGTCACATCGACCAGACTCAGCAGCGGCACCGAGCGGCCGTCGCCGGTACGGACGGTGAAGCTGGCCAGGTCTTCGGGGCTGCTCTGCTCGGCACCGGCGAAGCGCACCCATACCGGCACTTCGGTGTCGCCACGGCGGAACTCGCGCATCGGCGCGCCGCGCAGCGCCAGGCCGACGAAACTGGCGACCTGCTCGGCATTGAAGCCGAAGGCGGCCGCACGTTCGCGATCGACATGGATGGCCAGTTCGCTGCCCTTCTCGCCGTTGTCGATGCGCACATCGCGCAGCTCCTTTCGCTGGGCCAGCAGGGGCAGCACTTCCTCGCCGATTTCCTGCAGCATCTTGGTCGAATCACCGACCAGCTGCACCTGCACCGACTGGTTGCCGCCACCGCCACCATCGCCGCCCTGGTTGCCGACGACGTAGTCGGCGCGCGCCGAGCGCGGCAGGCCCTTGCGCAGCAGTTCCTGCACCGCAGGCAGGTTGTCGGCATGCTCGGTATCGAAGGTCACGGTGGTGCTGCTGCCCTCCTGCTCGCTGTACCAGGAATACACCTGGGTGATGTGCAGCTTCTCGCGGTTCTGGTCGAGGTAGCGTTCCACCCGCGCCACTTCTTCGGACATCTGCCCGTAGGTATAGGCGCCCTTCCAGTTGTACCCGATGAAGATGTCCTTGCCGCCTTCGCCGCCGAACATGTCGATCTTGGTGAGCTTCATCGGCACCAGGCTGATCAGCACCACCAGGAAGATGCCGAACACGCTCCAGCCGCGGTGCTCCAGCGTCCATTGCAGGATCCGCGCATAGCGCCGCTGCAGGCGTGCGATCACGCCGGTTTCCGAATGCACCTGCTTGGGCGTCTTCATGCGCGCCGACAGCATCGGGATCAGGCTGACCGCGACCAGCCAGGAGGCCAGCAGCGACACCGAGATGGTGATGGCGATCTGCGCCATGAAGATGCTGATGTTGTTGGTTTCGCCGAACAGGTTCGGCACGAACACGATGCAATGGCAGAGGGTGCCGGCACTCAGTGCGATGGCCACGTTGCGGGTGCCGATGATCGAGGCCAGCACCGGCTGGTCGGGCATGCGCTCGCGTTCCTGGTAGATGCTCTCCACCACCACCACGGCATTGTCCACCAGCATGCCCACTGCCAGCAGCAGACCCATCATGGTGAGGATGTTGAGGGTGACCCCGGCGAAATACATGAAGCCCAGGGTGATCACGAAACAGATGGGAATGGCCAGGGTGACCATCAGCGTGGACGGCCAGTGGCGCAGGAAAAAGAACAGCACCGTCACCGACAGCAGCAGGCCCACCGCACCGGCCTCGGCCAGTTCCAGCAGCGAGGAGGTGACCATCTTGCCCTGGTTGTCGATCACCTTGACCTGCACATCGCGCATCGATGACTGACTGCGGATCGCCTCCACTTCGGCCAACGCCGCACGCGAGACTTCCACCAGGTTGGCGCTGCGCTCCTTGTAGATATCCAGGCCGATGGCGGGATTGCCATCCAGACGCCGGCCAAAGTTCATCCGCGTCGGCTTCAGGCGGATCTCGGCGATGTCACCCAGGCGCAGGCCTTTGGTGTCGATCACCAGATCGCGCAGTTCCTGCAGGTCGGTGATCTCGCCCACCGGCTGGATGCGCACGCGCTGGCCGTTGTCGTCGATCTGCCCGGCCGAGATCGAGAAGTTCAGTGTGCGCAGGCGGTCGCTGAGGTCGTTGATGCTCAGGTTGTGCGCGGTCAGGCGGTCAGGACTGATCGCGATCTCGACTTCATTCGGCGGCGCGCCGGAGATGTTGACCCGGGCGACGCCGGGAATGCGCTCCAGACGCCGCTTGAACTCGCGGTCGAGCATGTCGTAGGCGCCGGTCAGGTCCGAGGTACTGGCCAGGCGCACCTTCAACACCGGGTCGTCGCTGCTGGACCACTTGAACACGTTGTAGCGCTGCAGGTCGTCGGGCAGGTCGCTGCGGATCGCGTCGATCCGCTCGCGCGCGTCGGACGCGGCAATCGCGATATCGCGGTCCCAGTCGGTGAACTCGATGAAGATGCTCGCGCCTTCGGAGGTGGCCGAGGAGCGCATGCGCTTGATCCCGGTCATCGTCGCCAACGCTTCTTCGGTCGGGCGGATGATGTTGCGCTCCACCTCTTCCGGGGTGGAGCCGGTATAGGGCACCTGCACGAAAAGGAACGGGGCGGAGATGTCCGGCAGCGCCTCCAGCGGCAACCGGAACGAGGCGATCAGCCCCACCACCGCCAACGACACGAAACACATGATGGTGGTGATGGGACGACGGATGGAGAACTCGGCGACGCTCATGCCGGCTCCTGTGCGCTGCCGTCGGCATGGCCGCGCGGTGCCCGCGTGAGGTGGCGGCCGCGTTCGCGGTAGTAGGCATCGCCACGGCGGTCGAGCAGGTCGTACACCACCGGGATCACCACCAGGGTCAGCAGCGTGGACACCAGCAGGCCGCCGATCACGGTGATGGCCATCGGTGCGCGCACCTCGGCCCCCTCACCCATCGCAACGGCCAGCGGCAGGAAGCCGAACAGCGTGCACAGGGTGGTCATGATGATCGGGCGCAGACGCGAGCGGGCGCCCTCGACCAGGGCCTCCCGCTTGGGCACGCCGGCTTCGCGCAGCTGGTTGACCTTGTCGATCAGGATGATCGCGTTCTTGGTCACCAGCCCCACCAGCAGGATGAGACCGATGAACACCACCACCGAGATCGGCTTGCCGGTGAGCATCAGTGCCAGGATCGCACCGACCAGCGCCAGCGGGATGGTGAACAGGATGACGAACGGGTGCAGCAGTGATTCGAACTGCGAGGCCATCACCAGGTACACCAGGAAGATGGCCAGGCCGAAGGCGAAGATCAGCGAGCGCGCGGAATTGGCCAGTTCTTCGCCCTGCCCGCCGATGTGCATGCCGACGCCGGCACCGACAGGCTGCGCGGCGACCATCGCCTGCACTTCGCGCACCGCACCACCGAGGTCGATGTCGCGCAGGTTGGCCGACACCACCGCCACCCGGGTCTGGTCGGCGCGATGGATCTCGCTGGGACCATTGGTGGCGACCACCTCGGCCACCGCGTCCAGCGTCACCGGGCGGTTACTGCCCGGATTGACGATCAGGCGGCGGATGCTGTCCACGCTGGCGCGGTCGCCTTCCTGTGCGCGCACCAGCACGTCGATCTTGCGGTCACGGAAGCTGTAGCGGGTGGCAACGTCGCCACGCACCTTCTTGACCACCACGTCGGCGATCTGACGCGTGGTCAGGCCCAGTGCGCCGGCGCGTTCCTGGTCGAAGCGGATCTGGATTTCCGGGAACCCTTCCTCGACCGTGGACTTCACGTCGGCGTAGTGCGGGTTGTTGCGCAGCATCGCCGCCAGCGCCTGGCCCGCATGCTCCAGCGTGGCCATGTCCTGGCCGCGCAGCTCCACTTCCAGCGGCGTGGAGAAGCTGAACAGTGCGGGACGCGCGAAGTCGACCTGCACGCCGGGGTGCTGCTTCATGGTGCCGCGCAGGCGTTCGGTGATCGCCGCTTCGGTGCGCGCATCGCCCCCACCGGCCATCACCACGGTCAGCTTGCCGATGTTCTCGCCGCTCTCGGTCGGGCTGGCATCCAGGCGCGTACCGCTGCCGCTGACGCCGTACAGCGACGCGATGCTGTCGTCCCCGGCATGCGCCAGCTGTACCTCGCGCACCAGCGCATCGGTCTGCTTGAGCGGTGTGCCGGCCGGCAGCTTGGCGGTCATCTCGAAGCGGTCCTGGGCCAGCTGCGGGATCAGGTCGGCGCCGAGCATCGGCACCAGCGCCAGGGTGGCCAGGAAGGCGATCGCGGCCAGACCGAGCACCTTGCCCGGATGCAGCAGGGCGTTGGGCAGCAACCGCAGGTAGCCACGCTCGGCACCGGCGTAGGGCTTCATCGCCACGTCGCTGGCCTTGCGCATCACCGGCCCGATCACGGCCACCAGCAGGCGCCAGACGCGGACCACCGCCCATGCCACGCCGAAGAAGCTCCAGCGCGCCAGCGCGCCGATGCCACGGCGGCTGCCTGCCACCGGCTTCAGCCAGCGGCTCTCCGGCTGCCACTCGGCGTGCGCCGGCTCGGCCGGGAAGGCCAGCGGCGGACGGCCCTTGAGCGAGCTCAACATCGGAATCAGCGTCATCGACACCAGCAGCGAGATCGCGATGGCGATCGCCACGGTCAGCGCCTGGTCGCGGAACAACTGGCCGGCGATGCCGTCGACGAACACCAGCGGCAGGAACACCGCGATGGTGGTCAGGGTCGAGGCCACCACCGCCATGCTCACTTCCCGGGTGCCGGCAATGGCCGCCTCGAGGATGCCCAGCCCGCGCTCGCGCGCCTTGGCAATGCTCTCCAGCACCACGATGGAATCGTCCACCACCAGGCCGGTGGCCAGCGCCAGGCCACCGAGCGACATCACGTTCAGGCTCAGGCCCAGCTGGCCCATGAAGAAGAACGTGGTGATGATCGACACCGGCAACGACAGGCTGATCACGAACGTGCTCCAGCCATCGCGCAGGAACAGGAAGATGATCAGGATGGCCAGGAGGCCGCCGATCACCGCGTCCTTCTTGACGTCGCTGATCGCATGCTCGATGAAGCGCGACTGGTCTTCGATGACGGTCAGCTGCGCGTCGCCGGGAATCTGGTCCTTGATCTGCTCCAGGCGCTTGCGCAGCGCTTCGGCGGTGGCCACGGTATTGGCGTCGCCTTCCTTGTAGATCGCCAGCTCCACTGCCTCGCGGCCGCCCAGGCGGATGATCGCCTCGCGTTCCTTGAAGCCCTGGCGCACGCTGGCCACGTCCTTCAGACGCACCGGCACGCCGTTGGCGATGTTGGTGGAGCTGGAACTGGACGCGCTCTGCGCGGCGGAGGCGGCGGCGATGGCCGCGTCCGAGCCGGTCGAAGCGGCGATGGCGAACATCTGCTGCATGGCCGCGTCGGCGGCGCTGCCGTTGCTGCTCTGGGTGGTCACCAGCAGGTTGCGGATGTCCTCCAGGTCGGCGAACTGGTTGACGGTGCGCACCAGATAGCGCTGCGAGCCTTCTTCCAGGCGCCCGCCGGAGATGTTGATGTTCTCTTCCTTGAGACGCTTGATGACGTTGTCGATGGGCAGGTTGAGCTGGGCCAGCTTCTGCTGGTCGATGTCGACCTGGATCTCGTCCTCCAGGCCACCGCCCACCTTCACCGCCGCCACACCGGTAACCGGTTCGAGCTTCTTCTTCAGGTCTTCATCGGCATAGCGGCGCAGCTCGGTGAGCTGGCGCATCGCGTCGGCATCGGTGGCCGGATCGCTCTTGGCCGCAATCACCAGACGCATGATCGGCGCGGTGGAGGGATTGAAGCGCAGCAGCACCGGCGCTTTCGCTTCCAGTGGCAGGTTCAGCGCCTCCATCTTGTCGCGCACCTCCAGGCTGGCCTGGTCCATGTTGGTGCCCCAGGCGAACTCCAGCACGACATCGCTCTGGCCGGTACGCGAGACCGACTTGAGCTTGCGCAGGCTCTTGACCACGCCGACGGCTTCTTCCACCGGCTCGGTGATCAGCGTTTCGATTTCCGCCGGCGCCGCACCGGTGTATTCGGTGCGCACGGTCAGCGTGGGATAGCTCAGGTCGGGCAGCAGGTTGACCTTGAGGTTGCCCAGCGCGATGAAGCCGAACAGCAGCAGGGTGACGGTGAACATCGCGATGGTGACGCGGCGGCGGGTGGCGAATTCCACCAGGCCACCGCCGTGGGCACCCGGGCGATCGCCCGCGTGCGGGTCGTTGCCGTGGTCGTTGCCGGCCGACGTCATTGACGGTTCTCCGCCTTGGCAGGTGCCGCCTTGGCGACCGTTGCCGCCGGCTTGCCACCGATCACCTGCACGGCGGTGCCGTCGCGCAGCGCCACCTTGCCCGCCGTGACCACCTGGTCGCCGGCTTCCAGACCCGCGCGGATTTCCACCCACGGGCCTTCGGCATAGCCCAGCGTGACCGGTACGCGCGTGACCTTGCCGGCCTGCACGCGGAACACCGCCGGCTCGCCATCATCAAGCAGCGCCAGGCGCGGAATCACCAGCGCGTCGGTGCGCTGGTCGTAGTCGATGCGGATGCGGCCGAACATGCCCGGCTGCAGCCCCGTCGCGTCCTCGCCGAAGCCGCTGACCACGCGGAAGGTACCGCTGCCGGAATCCACCACCGGTGCGATGCGGTCCACCGTGCCGGGGAACGACTTGCCCGGCAGCGCGTCGGCCACCAGCGTCACCGGCTGGCCGGGGCGCAGGGTCGCCAGCTCGCGCTCGGGGACATTGAGGGTGGCCTCCAGGCGCGAGTTGTCGACGATGCGGAAGATCGGCGTATTGATCTGGACGAAGTTGCCGGTCTTGATCGAGCGCGAGGCGATCACACCGGAGATCGGCGCCACCACCGTCGTGTAGGAGAGCTCCAGCGCGGCCAGGCGGTACTGCGCACGGGCGTTTTCCAGATCGAACCGCAACTGGTCGACGTCGGCGGCGCTGACCATCTGCTGGCCAACCAGCTTCTGCGCGCGCTGGTAGCTGTTCTCCAGCTTGTGCATCTGCGCTTCGCTCTGGGCCACGGCCAGGCGTGCGCGGTCGGGATCCAGGCGGACCAGCGGCTGGCCGGCGCGCACCGGCTGCCCCTCTTCCACCAGCACCGCCAGCGCCACCCCGGAGGTCTTGGCGACCACCTGCGACTCGGCGCGCGGCTCCAGCGCGGCAGTGCCGGTGTAGCTGGCGGCGACCGCGCGACGGGTCGCGGCGACGGCTTCAACCGGCACCGCCTCGACCGCCTTGGCGGCCTTGGGGTCTTTCTCGGCGGCCTGGGCCTCGGTCGAACCACCGCCGGCGCCACAGGCGCTCAGCAACAGGGAGGTGGTGATCAACAGCGCAGCGGCGCAGGTTCCGGTGCGGCCGTGCAGAAGAGTAATTCGCGACATCGTCGTGTCCCTGAGGGATGCGTAGGCAGGTGTGGTAGCAAAGTAATGCACCACGTCACGATCACACCATATCCCAAAGGTCATGGTGACCTTGGGCGACCCCCTGCCCCGGCCCGGTTTCAGCTAGATGAAAACGCAGGCTATACTCGGGCCAGTTCCGTACCCCACGCCGGAACGACCAGACCCGTATACCGGAAAGGACATCATGCGCCCGCAGCCGCTCGCCGCTTGTCTTCTGGCCGTCCTCCTGCCCTTCGGGGCCGCCGCACAGGCCGCTACTGCTCCCGCCGTACCCGCCGTACCTGCCGCACCCGCACCGACCGCCGCGCCGGCCACGCCTGCCGCCCTCACCGGCAGCTACGACAATGGCCGCGTGCTCGCCTACACCTGCCAGGGGTGCCACGGCATCACCGGCTACAAGAACGCCTATCCCAGCTACCGGGTACCCAAGATCGGCGGCCAGACCCAGCAGTACCTCAGCCAGGCGCTGAGCGAATACCGCCAGGGCAAGCGCAGGCATCCGACGATGCAGGCGCAGTCCATGAGTTTCAGCGAACAGGAGATCGCCGATCTCGCTGTTTACCTGTCCACCGCCAAATAAGCACGCTCATGACGAAAGCCGCGCCGTTCAAGCGTTACGCCATCGCCCTGTCCGTTGCCCTGCTGCTGGCTGCCTGTTCGCAGTCGCAGGTGGAAAACAGTGCAGATTCCGCCGCCGATCCCGGCCACGCCAGTGGTGAACACGGGTCGGGCTCCTCCGCCGGCCTGCCGGCCGGCCGCCTCGCCGCCGGCGAAGCCCGTGCCCAGGTCAAGGGCAAGGCCACCCAGCAGAGCTGCATCGACTGCCACGGTGCCGACGGCAACCAGCCGATCGACCCGACCTACCCGAAACTGGGCGGGCAGTACGGCGACTACCTCGCCCATGCGCTGCAGGCCTACCGTGCCGGCGACCGCCAGCACGCGCTGATGACCCCGCAGGCGGCCGATCTCAGCGACCAGGACATCGCCGACCTGGCGGCCTACTTCGGCTCGCGACCCAGCCAGCTGCGGGACCTGCACGGGTTGAAGTAAGGCGGCGTCAACGCCGCACGTAGAGCCGGGCTCTGCCCGGCTGCCGTTGTCATGAACGCCTGACGCAAGCCGGGTAAAACCCGGCTCTACTGTCATGAACGCCTGACGCAAGCCGCGTAGAGCCGGGCTCTGCCCGGCTGCCGTTGTCATGAACGCCTGACACAAGCCGGGTAAAACCCGGCTCTACTGTCATGAACGCCTGACGCAAGCCTCGTAGAGCCGGGCTCTGCCCGGCTGCCGTTGCCATGAACGACTGAGGCAAGCCGGGTAAAACCCGGCTCTACGGGGCTGCCGTTGCCATGAACGCCTGACACAAGCCGGGTAAAACCCGGCTCTACGGTCACGCGTCCAGTTCTTCCCAGCGCGCGTACGCTGCGTCCAGCTCGGCCTGGACCTTGCCCAGCTTCTGGGTGTGCGCGGCCATGTCGGCGGCGCTGCGCTGGTAGAAGGCCGGGTCGTTCATCGCGGCGGTGAGGCCTTCAACGTCCTTTTCCAGCGTTTCGATCTTCAACGGCAGCTGCTCCAGCTCGCGCGCATCCTTGTAGCTGAGCTTGCGCTTGGGTGCGGCCGCCTCGACCGGTGCAGCGGCCGCTGCAGCCGGCTTGGCTGCCGCCACCGGCACTGCAGCCGCAGCCGCGGCCATGCGTGCGGCCTGGCGCTGCCAGTCGGTGTAGCCGCCGACGTACTCGCCGACCACGCCGTCGCCTTCCATCACCATCGTGGAGGTCACCACGTTGTCGAGGAAGTCACGGTCATGGCTGACCAGCAGCAGCGTACCGGCGTAGTCGCCGAGCAGCTCTTCGAGCAGCTCCAGGGTTTCCACGTCCAGATCGTTGGTCGGTTCGTCCATCACCAGCAGGTTGGACGGCTGCGCGAACAGCTTGGCCAGCAGCAGACGGTTGCGCTCGCCACCGGACAGACGGGTGATCGGCGCGCGCGCGCGTTCGGGGGTGAACAGGAAGTCCTGCAGGTAGGCATGCACATGCTTGCGCTTGCCGTTGACCTCGATGAAGTCCTGGCCTTCGGCCACGTTCTCGATCGCGGTCCAATCCTCGCGCAGCACCGAACGGTACTGGTCGAAGTAGGCGATCTGCAGGTTGGTGCCGGCGCGCACTTCACCGCTCTGCGGCTGCAGGTCGCCCAGCAGCAGCTTCAACAGCGTGGTCTTGCCGCTGCCGTTGGGGCCGATCAGGCCGATCCGGTCGCCACGCAGGATCACGGTGCTGAAGTCCTTGACCATCGTGCGCTCGCCGAACGCGAACGAGATGTCCTTGACGTCGATGACCTTCTTGCCGGAATTTTCCGCCTGCGCCGCTTCCATGCGCACGTTGCCGCTGAGTTCGCGCCGCTGCGAGCGTTCGCCGCGCATCGCCTTGAGGCGGCGCACGCGCCCTTCGTCGCGGGTCCGCCGCGCCTTGATGCCCTGGCGGATCCAGATTTCTTCCTGCGCCAGCAGCTTGTCGAAGCGCGCGTTTTCCTGCGCCTGCGCATTGAGGCGTTCTTCGCGACGACGCTCGTAATTGGCCCAGTCGCCCGGCCAGCTGGTGACCTGGCCGCGGTCGATCTCGACGATGCGGGTGGCCAGTGCGCGCAGGAAGCGACGGTCGTGGGTGACGAACACCACGCTGCCGTTCCAGTTCTTGAGGAACATTTCCAGCCAGTCGATGGCTTCGATGTCCAGGTGGTTGGTCGGTTCGTCGAGCAGCAGCAGGTCCGGTGAGGACACCAGCGCGCGGCCCAGCAGCACACGGCGCTTCATGCCGCCGGACAGGCGCGCGAATTCGGCTTCGCCGTCCAGGTCCAGCTTGGTCAGGGTTTCGCTGACGCGCTGGTCCAGGCCCCAGCCGTTGGCCGCGTCGATCTTGGCCTGCACGTCGGACAGCGCATCGCCGTCGAACTCGTCGGCATGGCTGAGGTGGTGGAACTCGGCCAGCCACTGGCCCAGCTCGCCCAGGCCATCGGCGACCACGTCGAACACGCTGCCGGCCGCGCCGTGCGGCACTTCCTGCTCCAGGCGGGTGATGCGCACCCCCTGCTGCACGCGGATTTCGCCGTCATCGGGCTTGTGGTCGCCGGACAGCAGCTTGAGCAGGGTCGATTTGCCGGCGCCGTTGCGGCCGATCAGGGCGATACGCTCGCCCGGCTCGATCGACAGTTCGGCTTTTTCCAGCAACAGCGGGCCGCCGACGCTGAAGTCGACGTTTTGCAGAGTAATCAGAGGCATCCGACCATTGTACGGGCTGGCGGTGTGCGGCGTCGCTTACCCGTGCGCGAACGCGTCCGGGGGCAGTGCCAGCAGGTCGCCCAGCCCCTGCGGTACGCGCTTGCCCGGGTGGCGTACCACCCACAGCTGCCGCGACAGCGGCGGCAGCGGCGTATCGAGAATACGCAGGCTGCCCAGCGCCACCAGGTCGGCCACCGCATGGCGCGACAGGCAGGCCAGCCCCAGTCCGGCGGCGGCCGCCTGCTTGATCGCCTCGGTGCTGCCGAGCTGCATCGCCTGGCCGAAGTGGTGCAGGTGCGGCAGGAGTGCCTGCTCGACCGCCTCCCGGGTGCCCGAGCCCGGTTCGCGCAGCAGCCAGCGCGCGCGCGCGAGCGTGGGCAGGTCCACCTGCGGCGGCAGGTCTGCAGTGCGGCCTGCCACGATCACCAGCGCATCGCGCTGCCACGGCAGCACCTGCAGGCCGCTTTCATGGCAGGGGCCCTCGATCAGGCCCAGGTCCACATCCAGCCGCTGCACGGCGGCGACCACCTCGGCACTGTTGCCGATCCGTAGATCGACCTCGGCCAGCGGGTTGGCGGCCAGCAATGCCGCGATGCGCTGCGGCAGGAGGTAGTTGCCGATGGTGGTGCTGGCGCCGATGCGCACCCGCAGCGGCAACCGGTCCGGATCGTGCGGGCGGCCAACACCTGCCAGTGCCTCCAGCTCCGCGGCGGCCACCAGCAGGGCGCGGGCCGGGTCCAGCAGCGCGCGGCCGTGGGCGTTGAGCACCAGCCGGCGCCCGATACGGTCGAACACCGGCGCGGCCAACTGGCCTTCCAGCTCGTTGAGCGCCGCACTCGTGGCCGACTGCGACAGACCCAGCCGCTGTCCCGCGGCCGCGGTGGTGCCCGCATCGGCAACGGCGACGACCACCTGCCATTGGCGCAGTGTCAGATGCATCGGCGCAATGTACCTGCAAATCAGGTTGTAATCACGAAAACAATGCGTTTTACAGGTTCAATAACCAGGCGCACCCTGTTCATCACCTTCCAACGGAGTGTGCCGTGAACGCCTCAACCCTGCCCCTGCCCCCGCCCACCACCGCCCAGCGTTGGCGCGGTCGCCTGCCGGGCCTGCTGCTGACGGCAGCGGTCGCAGCGGGGGCAATGGCACTGGCGGACGTGGCCTGGCTGCAGGCACACGGCATCAGCGCGCTGACTCTGGCGATCGTGCTGGGCATCGTGCTGGGCAACAGCCTCTACCCGCGCATGGCCCCGCGCGCGGCGCCCGGCGTCGGCTTTTCCAAGCAATGGCTGCTGCGCGCCGGCATCGTGCTGTATGGCCTGCGGCTGACCTTCCAGGATATCGGCCAGGTCGGCATCGCCGGGGTGCTGATCGACGCCCTGGTGCTGGCCAGTACCTTCACCCTGGCGTGGTGGGCGGGCACGCGCTGGTTCGGCATGGACCGCGACAGCGCACTGCTGATCGGCGCGGGCAGCGCGATCTGCGGCGCGGCGGCAGTGATGGCCGCCGAGCCGGTGGTGCGTGGCCGCGCCGAGCAGGTCACCGTGGCGGTGTCCACGGTGGTGGTGTTCGGCACCGTGGGGATGTTCCTGTACCCGGCGCTGTTCCAGCTCAACCTCGCGCACGCCTGGGTGCCGATGAGCGAGCAGCTGTATGGCGTGTTCACCGGCTCGACGGTGCATGAAGTGGCGCAGGTGGTGGCGGCCGGCCGCGCGGTGAGCGAAGGCGCCGCCGATACGGCGGTGATCGCCAAGATGGTGCGGGTGATGATGCTGGCTCCGTTCCTGGTGGTGCTGTCGCTGCTGCTGGCACGCGGTCGCGCCGCCCGGCCGGATGTCCCTCGGGCGAAGATCGTGGTGCCGTGGTTCGCGTTCGGGTTCGTCGCGGTCGCCGCCCTCAACTCGCTGGACCTGCTGCCGCAGGCGGTCGTCGGTGCGGCCATCGACCTGGACACCGTACTGCTGGCAATGGCGATGGCCGCGCTGGGCCTGACCACCCATGTATCGGCCCTGCGCCAGGCAGGGATGAAGCCGCTGCTGCTGGCCCTGCTGCTGTTCGCCTGGCTGCTGGCCGGCGGGCTGGGCATCAACCTGGGCGTGCACGCGCTGCTGGGGTGAGTACCGGCTGGTGGCAGTGTCGTGCGTTGCAGGAGGGCCTGCGGGCGCTGGATCTGGCCTGAGGCCCACCGGTACATGCCCGGTGGCCGGCGCAACGGGTAGAATGTGCCATGAATGAATTCTCCGAACTGCCCCTGTCGGCCTCGCTGGCGGCGGGCATCGACGCGCTGGGCTATACCCGCCTGACCCCCGTGCAGGCGCAGAGCCTGCCGGCCATCCTCGACCGTCGCGACGTGATCGCACAGGCGCCCACCGGCAGCGGCAAGACCGCCGCCTTCGGCCTGGGCCTGCTGCAGGCGCTGGACCCGGCCGTGATCCGCGCGCAGGCGCTGGTGCTGTGCCCGACCCGCGAGCTCGCCGACCAGGTCGGCAAGCAGATCCGCAAGCTGGCCACCGGCATTCCCAATCTCAAGCTGGTGGTGCTGACCGGCGGCATGCCGCTGGGCCCGCAGCTGGCCTCGCTGGAGGCGCACGATCCGCATGTGGTGGTTGGCACCCCGGGCCGCATCCAGGAACTGGGACGCAAGCGCGCCCTGCACCTGGGCGGGGTCAAGACGCTGGTGCTGGACGAAGCCGACCGCATGCTCGACATGGGCTTTGAGGAGCCGATCCGCGAGATCGCCGGACGCACCAGCAAGGACCGCCAGACGCTGCTGTTCTCGGCCACTTTCCCCGATGAAATCCGCGAGATCGCCCGCGTGCTGCTGCGCGACCCGGTCGAAGTGACCGTGGAAGGCGCCGACCACGCGCCGGCGATCCGCCACCTGTTCTGCGAGACCGAGCTGGCGATGAAGCAGAAGGCGCTGGCCGGCCTGCTGCTCAAGTACACGCCCGAATCGACCGTGGTGTTCTGCAACACCCGCCGCGACGTGGATGAAGTGGCGCTGTCGCTGCAGCAGTTCGGGTTCTCCGCCCTGCCCCTGCACGGCGAGATGGAACAGCGCGACCGCGATGAAGTACTGGTGCGCTTCGCCAACCGCAGCTGCAACGTGCTGGTGGCCAGCGACGTGGCCGCGCGCGGCCTGGACGTGCAGGACCTCGCCGCAGTGATCAACTACGAGCTGCCGACCGACATCGAGACCTACGAGCACCGCGTCGGCCGCACCGGTCGCGCCGGCGCCACCGGCCTGGCGATCAGCCTGGTCACCGGCCGCGAGCGCAACCGCGCCGACGCGCTGGAAGCCGCACAGGGCGCGCCGCTGGACTGGCAGAAAACCCCGCTGGCGACCGCGCGTCCGGCCGTGCTGCCGCAGGCAGCGATGGAAACGCTGCGCATCGACGGCGGCAAGACCGACAAGCTGCGCCCCGGCGACATCCTCGGCGCGCTTACCGGCGAAGCCGGGCTGTCGGCCAAGGTGATCGGCAAGATCGACATCTACGCCACGCGTTCCTACGTGGCCATCGCGCGCGAGCAGGTCGGCCGTGCGATTGCGCGACTGGAAGCGGGCAAGATCAAGGGCCGTCGCTTCCGCGTGCGGAAGATGTAACGCAACGGCAGTACGTCAGCCGGGCAGCGCCCGGCTGTATGAAACAGGCAGGGGTCAGTAGACCAGGTTGGCCAGCAGCGGCACGTTGCTGGTCCAGCGCTCGCGGCCGCCGAGTCCGGCCAGTTCGACCAGCACCGCTGCACCGACCACCTCGACCTGCAGCTGCTGCGCCAGCGACAACGCCGCCAGCAGCGTGCCACCCGTGGCAAGCACGTCGTCGACCACCAGCACCCGCGCACCGGCCGGCAGCGCATCGGCATGCACCTCGATGCTGTCGGTGCGGTATTCCAGCGTGTATTCCTGTTTCAACGTGCGGCCGGGCAGCTTGCCCGGCTTGCGCACCGGCACGAAGCCGACGCCCAGCACGCGCGCCATTGCCGCGCCCAGGATGAAGCCACGCGATTCGATGCCCATCACCGCCGCCAGGCGCGCGTCACGCCACGGCTCGACCATCGCATCGATGGCGGCCGCGAAATCCTCGCCGTTGGCCAGCAGCGGCATGATGTCCTTGAACAGGATGCCCGGCTTGGGGAAATCGGCGATGTCGCGCAGGCGGCCGGCCCAGGCGGGCGTGGTGGAAGAGTCGGTCATGGGGATGGGGTGCAGCAGGTGGGTGGCATAGCGTAAACGCTTCGGCACGCAGCGGCGCGGCGCGCGTTGCTGCGTTCCACCGATGGCACGGCGGGTTCACGCCTAAATCGCACAATGGTGCGATAATCGCCCTAACCGGTCATTCACCGCGCTTCCGCGATAAGCAGGAAGGCCACCCGCATGCCTCGCATGGCACGGGACGTGGAGGCCGACGGACCCCGCCACGCCCGGCGCGCGCGGGCCTGCCCGTCGCCGTTCGGCGGCGGGTTTCCTGTAGAGGTTCATGCAACGTGGACGAGAACACGAAACCGTCGGCCCTGTGCCGGCTCCTGGTGGTCCTGCTCGGCATTCTGATCATGCTGTTCGGCCTGTCGCTGCTGATCGGCGGCGTCCGTCTGGTGCAGCTGGGCGGCAGCGCCTACTTCCTGCTGATGGGCGCCGTGTCGCTCATTGCCGGGACGCTGCTGGCCGCGCGTCGTCCCTTGGGCGCGCTGCTGTATGCGCTGGCCTTCGTGGCTACCCTGATCTGGGCAGTGGCCGACGCCGGCCTGGCGTTCTGGCCGCTGGTATCGCGCCTGGTGATGCCGGCGGTGCTGGCACTGCTGGTCGCGCTGGCCTGGCCTGCATTGCGCCGCAGCCGCGGCCAGCCTGCGGGACGCGGCGCCTACGGGCTGGCGGCACTGCTGCTGCTGGGCCTGCTCGGCACCGCCGTATCGGCGTTCCAGCCGCGCCCTGAGGTCACCGCCAGTGGGGACCGCCCGGCCGTGGTGCCGGTGGCCAAGGGCAGCGAGCAGCGCGACTGGATGCACTGGGGCAACACCACGGCAGGCACCCGCTTCGCCGCGCTCGACCAGATCACCCCGGCCAATATCAATCAGCTGCAGGTCGCCTGGACCGCGCACACCGGCGATGTGCCGCAGAGCGACGGCTTTGGCGCCGAGGACCAGAACACCCCGCTGCAGATCGGCGACACCCTGTTCCTGTGCACCGCGCACAACCGCGTGGTCGCGGTGGATGCCGACACCGGCAAGCAGCGCTGGTCGTTCGATCCGAAGGCCACCGCGCCGAACTGGCAGCGGTGCCGCGGTCTGGGGTACTTCGATGCGCACCTGACGCAGACCGGCGTCCCCACCCTCGCCGCCCCGGCACCGGCCGCCGCCGCGCCTGCCACCCCCGCGGCGACGCCGGCGATCTGCGACCGACGCGTGCTGATGACCTCCATCGATGCCCGCCTGTTCGCGCTGGACGCCCGCACCGGCGCCGTCTGCCCGGACTTCGGCGATCACGGCGTGGTCGACCTCAAGGTCGGCATGGGCGAGATCAAGCCCGGCTTCTACACGCTCACCGCCGCCCCGCTGGTGGCCGGCGAACTGGTGATCGTCGGCGGCCGCGTGGCCGACAACATCGAAGTCGGCGAGCCGTCCGGCGTGGTGCGCGCCTACAACGTGCGCAGCGGCGCGCTGGTGTGGTCGTGGGACCTCTCCCGGGAAACACCGGATGTGCCGCTGGACCCGTCGATCCACTACACCCGCGCCACCCCCAACGTGTGGACGTCGATGGCTTACGACGCACAGTTGGGCCTGGTCTACCTGCCCACCGGCAACACCACACCGGACCAGTGGGCCGGCGAACGTACGCCGCAGGATGACAAGTACAGCTCGGCGGTGGTCGCGCTGGACGTGGCCACCGGCAAGGAGCGCTGGGTGTACCAGACGGTGCATCACGATCTGTGGGACTACGATCTGCCGGCGCAGCCGACGCTGACCGACGTCCCCGATGGCAAGGGCGGCACGCTGCCCGCGCTGCTGCAGGTCACCAAGGCCGGCCAGGTGTTCATGCTCAATCGCGCCACCGGGCAGCCGATCACCGAGGTGCGTGATATTCCCGCACCGCAGGGCAAGGCCGCCGGCGAACGCTACTCGCCCACGCAGCGCCTGTCGGTGGGGCTGCCGCAGATCGGCGCGCAGACCCTTACCGAGTCGGACATGTGGGGCGCCACACCGATCGACCAGATGCTGTGCCGCATCCAGTTCAAGAGCTTCCGTTACGACGGCATGTTCACGCCACCGGGCGAAGACCTGGCGCTGCAGTGGCCCGGTTCGCTGGGTGGCATGAACTGGGGCAGCGCCTCGGTCGACCCGACCACCGGCTACCTGTTCGTCAACGACATGCGGCTGGGACTGTGGACCAAGCTGATTCCGCGCGCGCAGATGACCGGCGGTGCCGGCGGCGTGGAAATGGGCGCCGCCTCGCAGACCGGCACGCCGTACGGCTCGCTGCGTGACCGCTTCCTGTCCAAGCTGGGCATTCCGTGCCAGCAGCCCCCGTTCGGCACGATGTCGGCGATCAACCTGGCCACCCACCAGCTGGTCTGGCAGGTGCCGGTGGGAACCGTGCAGGACACCGGCCCGATGGGCATCAAGATGCGCCTGCCGATTCCGATCGGCATGCCCACGCTGGGTGGGTCGCTGGCTACCCAGTCGGGCCTGCTGTTCTTCGCCGGCACGCAGGACTATTACCTGCGCGCCTACGACAGCCGTACCGGCGAGGAAGTGTGGAAGGCACGCATGCCGGTCGGCAGCCAGGGCACTCCGATCACCTACGTGTCGCCGAAGACCGGACGCCAGTACGTGGTCATTTCCGCTGGCGGCGCCCGCCAGTCGCCGGACCGGGGCGATTACGTGATCGCGTACGCGTTGCCGCCCCGGCAGTGAGCCTGGCGCGCGCCACGGCCACACTGCCGTGGCGCGCAGCCTTCGTTTCGCCGCGTGCAGCCCTTACCATGCACGATCACCGGGAACGAACCACCGCCATGTCTGCCGCACCTCCTTCACGACGCCCCAAGCGGGCCCCTGCACCGCCCCAGGATCGTGGCCTCAGCCACGAGCTGATGCAGCAGATCCAGAACAACCAGGGCGATCCGGATTTCATGACGTCGCTGGGTCGCGGGCTGGCCGTACTGAGTGTGTTCTCGCAGCATCCGCGCGAAGTGACGATGTCGCAGATCAGTACCGACACCGGGATCTCGCGCGCCGCGGTGCGCCGCGTGCTGTACACCCTGGAAAAGCTCGGCTACGTAGGCGAACAGGGGCGCGGGTTCGTGCTGCTGCCGCGCGTGCTCGGCATGGGCGGCGCGTACGTGGCGTCGTCGTCGATGACAGCGGCCGCGCAGCCGGTACTGGATGCGCTGCGCGACGACGTGCACGAGTCCTGCTCGCTGGGTGTTCTCGATGGCGATGACGTGCTGTACATCGCGCGTGCCGAAACCGTGCGGATCATGTCGATCGGCCTGCGCGGGGGGGGGGGGGGGGGGGGGGAGGGGGGGGGGAGGGGGGGGGGGGGGGGGGGGGGGATGCAGCA
>NZ_JBMOWY010000078.1:0-16106 GCF_049310345.1 Stenotrophomonas sp. GZD-301
GCGCGTGCAAAAATTGTGTGAACCGTTTCGCTTTTCTCTCCCTCCGACACCCGCTTCCCGCCCTACTGCACGTCGATGGGGCGTGTGCTGCTGGCCGCACTGCCCCGCGACACGCTGGAAAGCTATCTGGAGCGCAATCCGCTGCGGCCGCGCACCGAACGCACCGTGACCCGCATGGAGGATTTCCTGGACACGCTCGACCGCGTGCGCCGCGATGGCGTCGCGCTGGTCGACCAGGAGCTGGAGATCGGGCTGCGCTCGATCGCCGTGCCCGTGCACGCGCGCGGCGGCGAGGTGGTCGGGGCGCTCAACATCGGCACGCAGGCCGGTCGCATCAGCCTCGGCGCGATGCAGTCGCAGCTGCTGCCGCGCCTGCGCGAGGCCGCGCAGCGGCTGGGCACGCTGCTGGCTTAATCCTGCCGCTCATCGGCCTGTTCCTGCAGGATCGGCCCGGCCAGCGCGAATGCGTGGTTGGCTGCCGGCACCCCGCAGTAGATGGCCGCCTGCAGCAGCGCTTCCTTGATCTCGTCGGGCGTCACGCCATTGTTGCGTGCCGCACGGATGTGCAGCTTGAACTCTTCGTCATGCCCCAATGCCACCATCATCACGATGGTCAGCAGCGAGCGCGTGTGACGCGGCAGGCCATCGCGGGTCCAGACCGTGCCCCACGCGGTACGCGTGATGAACGCCTGGAACTCCTCGGTGAAGTCGGTGCGTGCCTGCAGCGAGCGTTCTACATGCGCCTCGCCGAGCACCGCGCGGCGTACTGCCAGCCCGGCGTTGTAGCGTTCCTGTTCGTCCATTGTGCGTGCCTTGAATGAGAGGGAATGGGACTAGCGTGCGTGCGCCGCCAGCGCTGCGGTGAACGCCGCCGGCGCTTCCAGGTTGCACAGGTGGCGGCCGGCGACCGCGCGGTACTGCCCGCTGGCCACATGCTCGGCGATCATCTGCAGGTCGGCCGGCGGGCAGACCGGGTCGTCGCTGCCGGCGATGGCCAGCGTGGGCACGCGGATACGCGCGAGCTGATCGCGGAAGTCCGCGCTGGCCACCGCCTGGCAGCACCCGATGTAACCGGCCACGGAAGTGCCGACGAAGCGCTGCAGGACGTCCTCCACGGTAGCGGCATGGTCACGCGCGAAGTCCGGCGTGAACCAGCGCTCCGCGGTGCCCTCGCGCAGCGGTGCCAGGCCAGCCTGTTCCACCTGCGCGATGCGCGCCTGCCAGCTTTCCGCCGTGCCGATCTTCGCGGCCGTGGCTGCCACCGTAAGGCTGTGCAGCCGTTGACCGGCATGCACGCCCAGCCATTGGCCGGTCAGCCCGCCGATCGAGAGCCCGCAGAAGTGGCTCGCGGTCACTCCCAGCGCATCCCACAGCGCCAGCACGTCCGCACCAAGGTCATCCATGCGGTAAGGCCCCGGCGGCGTGCTGGACTGCCCGTGGCCACGGCGGTCGTAGCGCAGGATGCGGAACTGTGCCGACAACGCCGCCACCTGCGGATCCCACATGTGCAGGTCGGTGCCGAGCGAGTTGCAGAAGGTCAGCCAGGGCGCATCCGCCTGCCCGTCGATGCGGTAATGCAGGCGATGGCCGGGCAGGTCAAGAAAAGGCATGCAATGCTCCGGAAAGGGGCGATCAGCCGCGCGCCAGCACGCGGTCGATCCAGGTATCGGCCATTCCGCGCCAGCTGTCGGGCGCGAACAGGGCATCCAGTTGTGCGGGGGATAGATGGGCAGTCACCTCGGGCATGGCCTCCAGCACGTCGCGCAGATGCCGCGCCTCGGCCAGCGCGCGGCGGGCCGCCTGCTCGACCAGTGCATGCGCCGTGGATTTGCCCAGCGTTTCGGCCAGGGTCACCGTCACGGCCTCGGCGTAGAGCAGCCCACCGTGGCTGTCCAGATGCGCGCGCATGCGTTCGCGGTCCAGTTGCAGGCCCAGCACCACCGTCGTCACCTGCGCCAGGCTGCCCGCGCAGAGGCGGATGATCTCCGGCACGGTATCCCACTCCGCATGCCATTGCCCTGCAGCACGCTCATGCGGCTGCGGCATGGCCGCAAACAGGGTGGACAGCAGGCCCGGCACGCGCGTGGCGGCAGCGATGGCAGCCACGCAGCCGACCGGGTTGCGCTTGTGCGGCATCGCCGATGACCCGCCCTTGCCCTCGCCCGCGGGCTCGAACGCCTCGGCCACCTCGGACTGCATGAGCAGCACGATGTCGGTGGCGATCTTGCCAAGCGTGCCGGTCAACAGGGCGAAGACACTGCCCAGCTCGGCGATGCGGTCGCGCGCGGCATGCCAGGGCAACGCCGGTACCGGCAGGCCCAGTTCCTCGCCGAGCGCGCGCGCCACCTCCAGCCCGCGCGACTGCAGCGAGGCCAGCGTGCCGGCGGCACCGCCGAACTGCAGCACCAGTGTGTCGGCGTGCAGGGCCTGCAACCGCTGCTGGCTGCGCTGTACCGCATCGAGCCAGCCGGCCGCCTTCAGCCCGAAGGTGACCGGCACCGCCTGCTGCAGCAGCGTGCGCCCGGGCAGGCCGGTGTCGCGCTCGGCATGGGCCAGCGCGGCCAGCGCCGTGCACAGCCGCTGCAGGTCGGCCTGCACGTGCGCAAGCGCGGCGCGCACCTGCAGCACCGTGCCGGTGTCGATGATGTCCTGGCTGGTCGCGCCCCAGTGCACCCACCGCGCAGCATCGGCATCGCGCCGCCGCACCTCGGCGGTGAGTGCCTTGACCAGTGGAATGGCAGGGTTGCCGGCCAGGGCCGTGGCCTGGCCGAGCGCGCCCAGCGGGTACAGGTCGGCCTGGCAGGCCGCCTCGATCGGCGCGAGCGCCGTTGCGGGAATCACCGCACAGCGCACCTGCGCGCGCGCCAGCGCCGCTTCGACATCGAGCATCGCCTGCACGCGCGCGGTATCGCCGAACGCAGCGTCAACCTCGGGCGTGCCGAACAGGTGGCCCAGCAGCGTGTGGGAATCATGCATCGATCAGCATCCATCCAGAAGAAGACCAGCTTACCCGCGCCCCACGGCGGCGGGCGTGCAGGCCTCAGTAGTCGAAGAACACGGTTTCCTGGTCGCCCTGCATGCGCACGTCCCAGTGGTACTGGCCAGTGCCCTGCGCCTGCGCCACCAGCGTGGCCCGGCGGTCTGCCGGCACCAGCGCCAGAATCGGATCGTCGGCGTTGGCCGCTTCATCGCTGAAGTACAGGCGGGCGCTCGCGGCCCGCAACAGGCCTCGCATGAATACCAGCACCATCAGGTGCGGCGCCTGCGGCTCGCCGCGCGGGCCGGGCACCCGGCCGGGCTTGATGGTGCTGAAGGCGAAGCGGCCCTGGTCGTCGGTCGGCACCCGGCCCCAGCCGGTGAACGCAGGATCGTGGTCGCCCGCGCGGGGGTCTTCGTGATGCGCATAGATGCCCTGCGCATCGGCCTGCCAGATCTCGAGCACCGCATCGGAGACCGGCACGCCGACGCCATCGAACACCTGGCCCTGCACCTGCACGCGCTCGCCCACCGCGCCGTCGCCGGCAATCGCGGTGCGATACAACGGTTCCAGGCCCAGCCGGTAGTACGGGCCCACGGTCTGCCACGGAGTGGATTGGAAACTCATCTGCTTACTCCCACACGGTCATCTGGCGACCGCGCAACACGATGTCGAAACGGTAGCCCAGCGCGAATTCATTGGCGGTGTTCTCCCAATCGAACGACGAGACCATCCGCGCACGCGCCTTGGGGTCGTCCACGCAGTTGTAGATCGGGTCGTACGCCAGCAACGGGTCGCCGGGAAAGTACATCTGGGTGACCAGGCGCTGGCCGATGCCGTCGCCATGCAGCGAAAAGTGGATATGCGCCGGGCGCCAGGCATTGAAGTGGTTGCGCCACGGGTAGGCACCGGGCTTGATGGTGGTGAAGCGATAGCGCCCGTGCGCGTCGGTGAGCACCTGGCCGGTGCCGGTGAAGTTCGGGTCCAGCGGCGCGTCGTGCTGGTCGCCCTTGTGCAGATAACGGCCGGCGGCGTTGCACTGCCACACTTCGACCACGCTGTTGCGCACGGGCCGGCCGTTCTCGTCGAGCACGCGGCCGCTGACGATGATGCGTTCGCCCAGTGGCTGGCCCGGGAAGCCAGCCGTGAGATCGGCCGCATGCGGGCCGAGGGTGATGCGGTCCAGGGTCGGGCCGGTCACTTCGGACAAGGTCGCGGGGATGCGGATCGGGTCGCGTCCCGGTCCGCGCAGGCGCGTGGACGCATACGGCAGGTGGATGCGGTCCGGCTGGGTACCGGGATAGGGCCTGCGGTAACCGCGCAGGTCAGTGGGATCGCTCATGGCGTACTCCAAGTGGCGGACGGCCCGTGGGCCGCGGCTGACAGGCACCGGCACGCTGCCACGCGGGCGTGGCAGCGGCCGTGAAACAACAGGAACAATCGCGCGTCATACGCGCTCGATGGCCAATGCGACGCCCTGACCGACGCCGATGCACATGGTGGCCAGACCGCGTTGCCCGCCGCCGGCTTCGAGCTGGCGCAGCAGGGTAAGCACGAGCCGTGCGCCGCTCATGCCCAGCGGGTGCCCCAGGGCGATCGCGCCGCCGTTGGCGTTGACGTGCGCGGCATCGTCCGCCAGGCCGAGCGCGCGCAGGCACGCCAGGCCCTGCGAGGCGAAGGCCTCGTTGAGTTCGATCGCATCGAAATCGCCGATGCCCAGGCCGAGCCGCGCCATCAGGCGCTGGCTGGCCGGCACCGGGCCCATGCCCATCACGGCCGGTTCGACGCCGGCGCTGGCAAACCCCAGGATGCGCGCCCGCGGCGTCAGCCCCAGGGCCCGGACCTGTGCGCCGGACGCCAGCAGCAGCGCGGCGGCGCCGTCGTTGATGCCCGATGCATTGCCGGCCGTCACCGTACCCGGCTGGCGGAACAGTGGGGAGAGCCTGGCCAGCGCCTCCAGCGTGGTGTCCGCGCGGGGGTGTTCATCGCTCTCCACGCGCACGCGTTCACCGCGCTTGCGGCCCGGCGCATCCACCGCCACGATCTCCCCGTCGAAGAAGCCACGCTGCCGGGCAGCAGCAGTGCGCTGTTGGCTGCGCAGCGCGAAGGCATCCTGGTCCTGGCGGGAGATCCCGTAGCGCTCGGCCACGTTCTCGGCGGTCTGTCCCATCGTCTCCACGCCGTGCAGCTCGCGCAGCCGCGGGTTGATGAAGCGCCAGCCCATCGTGGTGTCTTCCAGCACCTGATCGCGTGCGAATGGCGTCGCGGCTTTGCCCATCACATAGGGCGCACGCGACATCGACTCGACGCCACCAGCAATCGCCAGGCCCAGCTCGCCAGCAGCGATGCCGCGGGCGACGGTGCCGATCGCATCGAGGCCGGAGCCGCACAGCCGGTTGATCGTGCTGCCTGGCACGCCGACCGGCAGTCCGGCCAGCAGCAGACTCATGCGGGCCACGTTGCGGTTGTCTTCACCGGCCTGGTTGGCGCAGCCGAGGTAGACGTCTTCGATCAGCGCCGGGTCCAGTCCCGGATGGCGCGCCAGCAGCGCCTTCAACGGAAGCGCACCGAGATCGTCCGCGCGGATGCCCGCCAATGCGCCGCCGTAGCGGCCGATCGGCGTGCGGATGCCATCGATGATGTAGGTGTCGTGCAGGGTCATGTCAGTCTCCGTGGACCATCTGCAGAGGCAGGCCGGTCAACGCGCGTACCCCGTCCAGATCGATCCCGTCGACCATCTCCAGGACACGCGCGCCCTCCCCGCCCAGCTCGAATACCGCCACGTCGGTGTAGACACGCGATACGCAGCGCAGCCCGGTCAGCGGATAGGTGCACTCGGCCACCAGCTTGCTCTGACCCTGACGGGTCAGCAGGTCCATCATCACGAAGACCTGCTTGGCGCCGATCGCCAGGTCCATCGCCCCCCCCACCGCCGGAATCGCATCGGCTGCACCGGTGCTCCAGTTGGCCAGGTCACCGTGCGCGGACACCTGGAACGCACCCAGCACGCAGATGTCCAGATGGCCGCCGCGCATCATCGCGAACGAATCGGCGTGGTGGAAATAGCAGCCACCGGTCAGCAGCGTGACCGGCTGCTTGCCGGCATTGATCAGGTCTGGATCCTCGTGCCCCGGGGCCGGTGCGGGGCCCATGCCGAGCAGGCCGTTCTCCGACTGGAGGAAGATCTCCTTGTCGGGCGGCAGGAAATTGGCCACCGTCGTCGGCAGCCCGATGCCGAGGTTGACGTAGGCGCCTTCGGGAATGTCGCGCGCCACGCGCGCGGCCAGCTGTTCGCGGCTCAGACGGTTCATGCGTGGCCTCCTTCGACGCGGCCATCACCGAGGGCGACCACGCGCTGCACGAAAATGCCCGGCGTCACCACCGCTTCGGGGTCGAGCGCGCCCAGCGGTACCACCTCTCCCACCTGCGCGATCGCGCAGCGGGCCGCCATCGCCATCAGCGGGCCAAAGTTGCGTGCCGTTTTGCGGTACACCAGGTTGCCCCAGCGGTCGCCGCGGTCGGCCTTGATCAGCGCGAAGTCCGCATGCAGCGGGTATTCCAGCACATAGTGACGGCCATCGATCTCGCGCGTTTCCTTGCCCTGGGCCAGTTCGGTGCCGTAGCCGGTCGGGATGAAGATCGCGCCCAACCCGGCACCGGCGGCGTGGATGCGGGCGGCGAGATTGCCCTGCGGCACCAGCTCCAGCTCGATCTCACCGGCGCGGTAGGCGGCATCGAAGTGCTGCGAGTCGGCCTGGCGCGGAAATGAGCAGACGACGCGGCGCACCCGCTTGTGCCGGATCAACGCGGCCAGCCCGGTGTCGCCGTTGCCGGCGTTGTTGTTGATGATGGTCAGCCCGCGCGCGCCCTGCGCGATCAGGGCATCGATCAGGGCGTCGGGCATGCCGGCGGTACCGAACCCGCCGATCATCACCGTTGCCCCGTCGTGGATGTCGGCCACCGCTGCATCTGCGCTGGCCACGGTCTTGTCGATCACTGCATTGCTCCTCGACGCGCCCTGCGGGGCGCTGCCACGTGCGGGAAGAAACTGGACGCAACCATGTTGGTCAGCGCCGCCGGCGCGGTCAATCCGATATTCGGATATTGCATTCGATAATCGCACATACGGTCGTATCTCCTGCGCCGCTCAGGTCCGCGTCTGCCCGACGCCGACGCGCAGCCCCAGGCATGCCCACGCAGCCAGTGCCAACGGCAGCGCACACAGCACGTACAGCGCGGTGGGCGACCATCCGGCGTCCACCAGCAGGCCCACGCTCAGCGGCGACAGGATCGCGCCGACGCGACCGATGCCGATCGCCCAGCCGAGGCCGGTGGTGCGTACGTCGGCGGCAAACACCACCGGTGCGGCGGCATACAGTCCGGCCATCGCCGCGAACAGCGCCGCGCCGATCACAAACGCCACCGGGAAGGCGATGCCGAGGTCGGTGTTGAAGCCGGCGAAGGCCAGCATGCCGAGCATCGCCAGCACCAGGCTGGCGGCGGTCAGACGCGACAGCGCCCAGCGCGAGGCCAGCCAGCCGAACAGGCTGCCCCCGACGATGCCCCCGAGGTTGAGCAGCACGCCGCCGGTGATGCCCTGCTGTGCCGAAACGCCCGCCGAGACCAGCAGCTTGGGGGTCCAGCTCAGCACGAAGTAGAACGCGAACATGTGCAGGAAGAAGGCCAGTGCGATCAGCACCGCCACCCGGCGCAGATCGCCGACGAACAGCGCTGCATAGCCCTTGCGCCCATCGGCGCGTACCGGCGTCGGCGGCAACGCCGCCAAGGGCGGCATGTGCATCCGCATCAGCAGTGCATTGAGCCGCGGCAGCGCGTTCGCAGGCCGCTTGGCCACCAGGAAGTCCAGCGATTCGGGCAGGCACTTGAGCACCAGGGGAATGCACAGCAGCGACGCGCCGGCGCCGATCAGGAACACGCTGTGCCAACTGAAATGCTCAAGCATCCAGGCGGCCAGCACGCCGCCCAGCGTGGCGCCGATGGGATAGCCGGTTGCCTGCAGCGCCACGGCGGTGCTGCGCCATTTCGGATTGGCGTACTCGGCGGTGATCACGCCTACGCCGGCCAGCATGCCGCCGATGCCGATGCCGGTGAACACACGCAACGCCCCCAGCTGCCAGGCATTGGCCGCCAGTGCCGACAGCGCCATGCCCACGGTAAGGATCACCAGGCAGCACAGGATCATCGGCCGCCGGCCCCAGCGATCGGCCAGTGGCGCGAGCAGGAACGAGCCCAGCGCCATGCCGACCAGACCGGCACTGAGCATCACGCCCAGCACACTGCCCGACAGCGACCAGTCGGCCGAGACGTGCGGTGCGGTGAAGGCCATCACCATCACGTCGAAACCATCGAGCATGTTCAGCAGCACGCAGATGGCGATCGCTGTCCATTGGAAGCGGCTCATCCGCTCGAGCACGAGCGGTGAGGGAGAGGCGGCGGCATGGCTCATGCGGAGGTCCTGCGAACAAGGGCGGAGCAGATCCGGCGGGGGCGTTTCAACGGCCCGCCTGCCCGGAAGCGTGGATGACCTGGAGCACAGACTGCAGGCGTTCGACCTCGACCTGGCCGGGCGCCGAAGGCGTGCCGATCATGCCGAAGGTGAGCGCCTGGCCGAAGGTCTCTCCGGCCAGCCGCGAGACCACGCCGGTACCGCCCATCGACATGGTCAGCAGTGGCCTGCTGCTGCGCTGGCGCACCTGCCAGGTCGCATCGAGCAGCGCCAGGACATCGCCGGCGTCGTGCGGCATCACCGCGATCTTCAATACGTCCGCGCCCAATACTTCCTGGCGCAGCAGCCGCGCCACGATCTCCTCGCGCGGCGGCGTAGCCTGGAAGTCGTGGCTGGACATCACTACCTTGACCCCGGCCTGGTGCGCCTGCGCGACCAGCGCGCTGACCACTGCCGGGTCGCGGAACATCTCCACATCGATCATCTGCGCGAAGCCCCCGCGCAGCAGCGCGGCATTGAGCGCGGCATAGTCGACGTCACGGATCGGCCTGCTGCCGCCTTCGGCCTGGGTACGGAAGGTCACGATCATCGGCTTGCCGTCCAGCACGCGCGCGATGCGCTTGCCCAGCGCGACCAGCGCCGGGGCGTCGGTCGCGATGTCCAGATAGTCGATGCGCCACTCGGCCAGATCGGTGGAGGTGCTGGCGGCGATCGCAGCCGCCTGCTGCAGCGCCTGGTCGGCGGTGGCGCCGGTGATCGGCACGATGGTGCGTGGCATGCCCTCGCCGATGCGCACGGTGCCCACCTGCAACGGCGTCACCGGCGGCGGCGCGGCATGGGCGGCAACGGCCGGGACCAGGAGCATGGCGGCAAGCAGACTGGAAACGAGCGTGCGCATCAGAAGGTCACCTTTGCCTGCACGCCCATCGCCCAGGCGTTGTCGGTGCGGTTGTACGCGAACGTGCCGGGATTGACGATGTACTGCACGTCCGGGCGGATCATCAGCCACGGTTTGACCTGGATGCTGTAGGACAGCTCGAACAGCTCTTCGGCCTGACTGAGCTGGTACAGCGGCGAATCGCCCGGCACCCCCATGCCGGCCAGATCGGCACGACGTGCGTCCACCAGGCGCTGGTTGATGTCCGCGCCGACGTAGCCCAGCGCGACGCTGTCCTGCGCGCGCGAGCCGATGCCCTGGTACACGCCACCCAGTGCGTACCAACGCTGGATCTGTGCGGTATCGCGGTCGGACACCATGTACTGGGCGAAGCCGGTCAGCCCGCGCTGCGGATCGCCGGCCTCGCGGGTCAGGCGCTGCTCGACCAGCACGTAGGCACCGTGGCGGCCCGTCGTCGGCGAGGTGTCCAGCCCGCGCTGGTTGACGCGCGAGGTGTCGTAGTACGCGCCGACCTTGTACACGCCCGGGTGGCTGCCGCCCTGGTCCGGTGTCCAGGTCACTTCCAGCGGAATCAGCGAGCCGGTGGTGCCCGACGCGAACGGACGGAACGCATTGCGTTCTATGTTGCCGCCCAGGGCCGGGTTCACCTGGAACCAGCCGGTGCGCACATTGAGCGCCGGGCTGACCTGCTGGGCCACTTCACCGCCCCAGCGCGCCACCGGATAGTTGTACCAGCCGCTGTTGCCCGACATCGCCAGCGGATGCGCGCAGAACGCGGCATTGACGAAATGGGTCAGCAGGCTGTGCAGCCCGAACTGGTTGCCCATCGCGTAATAGCCCAGCTTGACGTACGACTGGCCGGCATTGAAGGTCTGGTCGTAGCTCAGTTCGGTGAGCCGGGTGTACTGACCGCCGTAGGCCTCCTGGATCGGGAAGCGGTTGCCGACCAGATCGACCGAGGTGCTGTTGCCGCGGCGGTCGTTGAGGGTGACGTGGAACGCGCCACCGTCCCAACCGGCCAGCCGGCCCATGTCCAGGTCCATGCCCACCCGGACCTGCTGGGCGTAGCGCGCACCGGTCCGGCCGTAGCCGCCGTCGACCACGCCCATCGCCTCGCCCACGTAATCGCCACGGAACCGGATGCCGCGCGCGTCCAGGTCGCTGCGCGCGCCGCCCCAGTCGCCGGTCAGCGTGGCGCCGTCGTAGCGGTTGACCGACTCGGCGGAGGCGAGTGCGGGATACAGGAGCGTGCCGGCGACCAGCACGGACAGGGAGGTTCGGATCAGGACGGCCATGTGCATCTCTCGGGTAAGGGAATCAGCGCAGCGGCAACGGCGCGCTGAGCGGTGAGGTGGCGCCCTGCGCCGATGTCACCGTGGCGGTGAGTGCGGCCAGGCCGGCAGCGTCGCCGGCGGATGGCAGCACCAGCGTGAAATGACCCTGCCCGTGTGCGTCGGTGAGCGCGTCCGTGGTGCCGAGCAGGCGTTCGGCTTCGGCCCCGGCAACACGCCGGTTGCCGAACACCTCCACCTGGAAACGCTGGCCGGGCGGCCCCTGGAACACGCCCTGCACCGTGCGCGACGCGCCCTTGCCCCGCACCGTCTGCAGGACCGGCGCGGCCTGCCCGAGGTTGGGCGCGGGCTGGCAGTCGGCCTGACCGGCCGCGCTGCAGATCCGCGCGCGTCGCGCCGGGTCCGCGTCCACGCCGCGACCGCGCGAACCGACATAGGCGGCGTGCTCCAGGCCAGGCACGCCGAAGACGATGGCCCCGCGTGTCTGGCCCGGGGCACAGGCGCCGCCGGCCTCGCAGCGTTCGATCGGCAGGCCGTTGCCGGCGAGCTGGTTGCCGCTGAAGCGGTTCGGCGCGCTCACCGGCTGCGGACGCACCGCGATGCCGATGCCATTGCCGGCAATCGTGTTGCCATCGACCACATTGCCGCTGCCGGTGATGCTCACCCCGATCGAATTGCCGGTGAAGGTGTTGGCCGCGATGTAGTTGCGGTTGCCCCAGTTGATCTGCAGGCCATCGGAATAGTCGACAAAGCGGTTGCGCACCACCGTGTTGTCATTGCCCCACAGGATCTCGATGCCCTGCGACGGTTCCGGGTTGGCGGCGGTGGACTGGAACAGATTGTCGGCCACCAGGTTCCAGGCCGCGCCACGGGTCAACTCCAGGCCATCGCCGTTGTCGATGAACTGGTTGCGCACGATCCGGTTGTGCACCGTGGTGGTGGCCGTGGACTGGCCCTTGCCGTCGTCGCCGGTCAGCATGATGCCGGCGCCGCCCTTGTTGGCCACGATGCGGTTGTCGTGGATATCGCTGTGGCTGCTGCGGTTGATCAGCACGCCAATGCAGAAGTTGCGGATCTCCAGCCCGGACAGCTCCACACCCCGGGTGTCGCGCAGGACCAGGCCAGGCAGCGTGGTGGTGCGCACGTTGGTTCCCGATTGCCCGGGTTCGGCGCCGGGACACGCGTCTGTCCCCGTGCCAGTGACGTAGCCGGACCCGTCGATGGCGACATGGCGACCCTCACTGGCCCACGGTGCGCCGACGATCTGCACCGGCCCGACGATCTCGGGCAACGGCGATGCCGGGCGGATCACGTAAGGCGCGCTGCCCACGGCGGCGATCTCGATGCGGTAGCGACCGGGCGCCTGGTTGGCGGTGGTGATCGCCCACCGCAACGAACCGGCATCGGCATCGTCGGCATAGCGGTCCACGCGCAGCACCTGCGGCAGCTCGGGGGCAGGCTCGGCCTGATAGGCCAAGGCCAGCGACGGGAGCGCGGCCAGCAGGGACAGGGAAACAACGGACAGACAGCAGCGCATGCGAACACTCCGCGCAGGGGGAAGGGACTCCGGCGGTCTCTCCCCTGTACCTGGCTTCAGTGCCGTTTCGGCACTGCCCTCGCCCGCCAGAGGTGGATCGCATGGAACGGGAATGAAAGTAGATTTATCGCACTGCACCATTCAAGTGCGTTTATCGACTGCGCGTGCGATTATCGAACTTTTCGGCTACGACCTTTGTCGTAGCCCCTGTGCGTCCACGCTCACGCCAATACCCACGGCCTGCATGGCGGACCGTGGGGGAGGCGTGCAAAAGGGCGCGCTGGGCGCGAAGGGGCTGCTCAGGAACTGCAGGACAACATCGAGCAGCCCGCCTTGTCGCGCGCCCACTCCGGGCGCTTGCCCGCGTAGTGCGCGCGCCCCGGCTGGGCGTCGTACGGATGCCGCAGCACCTCCAGCAGCGTGTGCACGCCACTGAGGTCGCCCTGCCCGGCCTGCTCGATCGCCTCCTGCGCCAGCCAGTTGCGCAGCACATAGAGCGGGTTGGCGCGCGACATCACCTGCTCGCGCGCTGCGCTGCCCAGCGGGTCGGCGCGCAGCCGCGCGGCGTACTGCTGCAGCCATGCCTGCAGCGCCGGAAGCACCGCCGTGCGGCGTTCGGCGCTGTAGAACGCGTCCTCCAGCACGTCCACCGACGGCGCCTGCGGGTTCAGCGGGATCAGCCCGCGGAATGCCAGCGTCATGTCCATCTCGCCGTCCTGCAGGATCTGCAGCCACGCGGCCATCATCGCCACGTCGTCGTCGCGGCACTGGTCCAGACCGAATTTGGCGGCGATGTCGTCGCGCTCGCACTGCGCATGCACGTCCCGGAAACGCGCCAGCCCTGCATGCAATGGTGCGACGTCGTCGAACAGCGGCGACAGCGCCTGCGCCAGGCGGGTCAGGTTCCAGTACGCCACCTGCGGCTGGGTGCCGAAGCGGTAACGCCGGCCCTGTGCGTCGGTGGTGTTGGGGGTCCAGTCGGGATCGTAGTCATCCACCCAGCCGTACGGGCCGTAGTCTATGGTCAGCCCCAGGATGGACATGTTGTCGGTGTTCATCACCCCGTGCACGAAGCCCACGCGCATCCAGTGCGCCACCATCGTCGCGGTGCGCTCGCAGACCTGCGCGAACCACATCGCGTAACGCGCCGCGCCGGCATCGGCCAGCGCCGGGAAATCACGGGCGATGCACGTATCGGCCAACTGCCGCAGCAACGTGGTGTCCCCGCGCGAGGCGGGCAGCTCGAATGTGCCGAAACGGATGAACGAGGGCGCCACCCGGCAGACGATCGCGCCCGGCTCGGGAGCCGGATGGCCGTCATAGAACATGTCGCGCACCACGGCGTCGCCGGTGCCCACCAGGCTCAGTGCGCGCGTGGTCGGCACGCCCAGATGGTGCATTGCTTCGCTGCACAGGAATTCGCGGATGGACGATCGCAGCACCGCGCGTCCATCGGCACCGCGCGAATACGGGGTGCGCCCGGCGCCCTTGAGCTGCAGCTCCCAACGCGCGCCGTCGGGCGCGATCAGTTCGCCCAGCGAGATGGCGCGGCCGTCGCCGAGCTGGCCGGCCCAGTGCCCGAACTGATGGCCGCCGTAGTTGGCCGCCCACGGCTGCATGCCGGCATACAGCGCGTTGCCGCCGAACACGCGCGGGAAGTCCGCGCTGTCCAGCAGGTCCGGGCCGATGCCCAGCAGCGCGGCGACGTCATCCGCGTACGCCAGCAGGCGCGGGGCCGCCACCGGCGTCGGCAGCACCGACGACCACGCCGCACCGCGTACCTCGCGCACGCGCGGGCCGCTCTCCTCGTCGCCGGGCAGATCACGGATGAAACGGTTGTCGAAACGCAGCGGTTCAGTGCTCATGACAAGCAGATGGGGGCACCGGGACACCCCCGCAAGCTCAACTGGCGCCGGCGCCGAGGTCCAGTGCGCCACCGCGCTCCACCGCACGCTGGTACGCCGGACGCTGCTCGATGCGCTGCAGGAAGCTGCGCAGCTTCGGGTACGCCTCCATGCTGCCCGCACGCGACGCGGCCGCCTGGATCGGGAAGCTCATCTGGATGTCGGCGGCGGTGAAGCGCTCGCCGGCAAACCACGGGGCGTTGCCCAGTTCGCGCTCCATCCAGTCCAGGTGCAGCGCCAGCTGCGGGCCAACGAAGCTCTTCATAACCTTGTCGGCGATGCCACGGGCGATCGGCCGGGCGAAGAACGGCATCGGTGCCTTGCGCACCCGCGCGAACACCAGGCTGAGCAGCAGCGGCGGCATCGCCGAGCCTTCGGCGTAGTGCATCCAATAGCGATAGCGCACCCGCTCGGGGGCCTGTGCGGGCAGCAGTTCGGGGGACAGCTGGCGGGCGCTGTCGTAGCGGTCGGCCAGGTACTCCAGGATCGCGCCGGATTCAGCCAGCACCAGCGCGTCGTCCTGCAGCACCGGCGATTTGCCCAGCGGATGGACATCGCGCAGCGCCTGCGGCGCCAGCCAGGTCTTCGGATCGCGCCGGTAGGTCACCACCTGGTACGGCAGGCCCAGCTCTTCAAGCATCCACAGCACGCGCAGCGAGCGCGAGTGGTCCAGATGGTGCACCTTGATCATCGATGGTTCCGCGCGTTCAAACCCGCATCGTAACCGCGCGCATGCTGCGATGACGTCACGAGCGTGCGCTGCCACGCGCACCGCGCCGTGGAAAAGACAATAAAAAACGCCGGAAGCTTTCGCTTCCGGCGTTCATGGCGACCATACGGTAGCGGGGGGTCGATTAGACCGCCTGCACCTGGTCAGCCTGCATACCCTTCTGGCCCTGGACGGCGACGAAGGTGACCTTCTGGCCTTCCTGCAGCGACTTGAAGCCGGTGCCCTGGATGGCGCGGAAGTGGACGAAGAGGTCCGGGCCGCTTTCCGGGGTGATGAAGCCGAAGCCCTTGGCGTCGTTGAACCACTTCACGGTGCCCTGCTGACGATCAGACATGTACTAACTCCTGAAACAAAAGTTGAAATAATCGCGGCCGCCGGATATCGGAGCCGAGACTGAGTTGCAGGCGTTGGTAAAGCGGATCGATGAGCAGATCGTGAGATCAACTGCACCAGGCCACGATTCACGGTGACCCTAGCAAACACAGTGTGGGGGACGATACTCGTGTTTTACCGAAAAAGCGATAGCTGTTTTATTCAGCCATCCCCCCGTCCCGCCTGACAGGACAAGGGATTGACCAATTCTACACGAAATCTGACTCCCTATTCAGACTTTTCCTACCTTAAGATCAGCCAAATGCCCGATTCAAGTTCTGCCGTTTTCCGCATCTGGGTGGATGCCGACGCCTGTCCCGGCGTGATCAAGGAGATCCTCTTCCGCGCGGCTGAACGCGTCAGCATCCCGCTGACACTGGTGGCCAACCATTGGCTGCGCACCCCGCCCTCGCGCTACATCACCGCCCTCCAGGTCCCGCCGGGGCTGGATGTGGCCGACAGCGTGATCGTTGAACGGATGGCGGCCGGCGACCTGGTGGTTACCCAGGACATCCCGCTCGCCGCGCTGGTGCTGGAAAAGCGCGGCGTGGCCCTGAACCCGCGGGGACAGCTGTACACCCCCGACAACATGGCCGAGCGGCTGTCCATGCGCAATTTCATGGAGGAACTGCGCGGCGCCGGCATCCAGACCGGCGGCCCGCCGCCGCTGGACGCGCGCGATCGCCAGCGCTTCGCCGCAGAACTGGACCGCTGGCTGGCGCATCGTTCAGGAAGCTGACCCGGACGGGCGGCACCGCAAAGCCCGCGCTGCACCGTAGAGCCGGGCTCTGCCCGGCTTGCTCTCCGTGCGGCGACCGTAAAGCCCGCGCTTCGCGCGATAGCCGTGTAGAGCCGGGCTCTGCCCGGCTGCCCTCCGTGCGGCCACCGGAAGGCCCGCGCTGCGCGCGATAGCCGGGCAGAGCCCGGCT
>NZ_JBMOWY010000079.1:0-37451 GCF_049310345.1 Stenotrophomonas sp. GZD-301
CTCTACCGGTCTGCGCGGGGTGTTGATCGACGCGGTGGTAGAGCCGACCGTTGGTCGGCCATCGCGCGCAGCGCGGGCTTTCCGCACATTCCGGTAGAGCCGACCGTTGGTCGGCTATCGCGCGCAGCGCGGGCTTTCCGGTGTCGGAACGGAGAGCAGCCGGGCAGAGCCCGGCTCTACACGAACGCGGGTTCGAGCTGGTTGAACACGCGTGCCAGGCGCTGCGCCCAGGCGAGCTGCCCGGCGCTGTCGGCAATCAGGTCCTGGCGGATTTCCAGTTCCACGTGCGCCAAACCACGCGCTTCGGCATGCACCGGGATCGCGTAGTCGGTGGCATCGCTGACCGCATAGGGCTGGTTGTCGCCCACCACCAGGTCGCCTTCGGCCTGCAGCGCGTGCAGCAGCGCATGCGCGAAACGCGCGTCGCGCTGGTACAGCACGCCGGCGTGCCACGGCCGCGCCACGCCCTGCATCGCCGGGGTGAAGCTGTGCATGGCAATCAGAATCGTCCGCGTGCCGGCAGCAGAGCGGGTATCCAGTTCGTCGCGGATGCGCCGGTGGTAGGGGTCGAAAATTTCCCGCACCCGTGCGTCCTGCGCGGCAGCGTCCAACCCCTGGTTGCCCGGCACCACGGTGTGGTCGCTGACCGGCGCGAACCGGCCCGGCGCACCGGGCGGGCGGTTGCAGTCGATCACCAGCCGCGAGTACGTCTGCTCGATGGCCCAGGCATCCAGCAGGCCCGCCAGTGCGCGGGTGACCCCGGCAATGCCGATGTCCCAGCCGATGTGCCGATCCAGCTCGGCCTGCGGCAGCCCCAGCCCGGCCAGCGCGGCGGGCACCTGCTGGCCGGCATGGTCGGCAATCAACAGGAACGGCGAGCGCCCCCGGGGCTGGTGCACGGTGAACGGCGCGGGATCCGACGGCCCCAGCAGCGCGGCAGCATGCAGCGGGAGGGCGAACGAATCAGCCACGCGGGGTGCCGTCCAGGTGGTGCTCGATCATCCACAGCCCGGCCCACAGCTTGGCGTCCAGCGCGTAGCCCTGGCCCATTTTCTCGACCAGCCACGCCGCCGCGCGCGCGCGCGGAACTTCGTGCACGGTGATGTCCTCGCTGTCGTCGCCGCCACCGGCGCCGATCCGGCGCAGGCCGGTGGCGCGCACGAACGCGATCTGCTCGCTGCTCGCACCCGACGAGGTCGGGCCGATCATCAGCACCTCGGCATGTGCGGCGGTCCAGCCGGTTTCTTCTTCCAGCTCGCGTACCGCCGAGACTTCGATCGACTCGCCGGCGTCGATGTCGCCGACCAGGCCGGCCGGCATCTCGATGGTGTTGGCCTGCAGCGGCACCCGGAACTGTTCGACGAACAGCACGTTGTCCTCGGGGGTGACCGCGATGATGATCGCGGCCAGGCCGCCGGCGTGGGTGCGCTCGCTGTATTCCCAGGTGCCGCGCACGACCATGCGCTGGTACTTGCCTTCGTAGACGACCTTGGGGGCTTGCGTGTTGGGGCTCATGCGAACTCGCTGGCAATGGAAGGGGAATCGGACAGGCCGGCGGCGGCGAACAGGCGGCGACGGGTCAGTGGCCCGAACCGCAGCGCATCGCACAGGCCCTGCAGCATCTGCGCATCGGCGCTGACCCGGCTGAAGTCGGCGGGGCCGCCGTCCAGCGGCGCATCCAGCGCGATGGTGGTCAACTGCCGCCACAACAAGGCGTGCTCACGCTGCTCGCGCAGGCGCACCGCCATCTGCGCGGCGCCACGCAGGCGCAGGAACGGCACTTCGTCGAGGCGTTCGTACAGGGTGTCCAGGCTGCCGAAGTGGGCCAGCAGCACCGCCGCGGACTTGGCGCCCACGCCGGTCACGCCGGGAATGTTGTCGACCGCGTCGCCGCACAGCGCCAGGTAATCGGCGATCTGGTGGGCATGGACGCCGTGGCGGGCTTTGACCCCGGCCATGCCCCAGCGCTGGTTGCGTGCGTAGTCCCACTGCTCGTCGTGCTCGAACAGCAGCTGCGACAGGTCCTTGTCGGCGGAAACGATCACCCCGCGCATGCCCGCCTCGCGGCGCGCGTGCAGGGCGCTGCCGATCAGGTCGTCGGCCTCGTACTCGTAGTGGGCCAGCACCGCCAGCCCGAGCGCCACGCACAGGGCCTTGCAGTGCGCGAACTGGCGGCGCAGCGCATCCGGTGCGGGGTCGCGGTTGGCCTTGTAGGCCGCATACAGCCGGTGCCGAAAACAGCTGTCCAGCGCTTCGTCGAAGGCGATGGCGATGTGCTGCGGGCGTTCGCGCTCAAGCAGGTCGAGCAGGAAGCGGGCAAAGCCGTGCACCGCATTGGTCGGCCAGCCCTGCTGGTCCTGGAACTCGTCCGGCATCGAGTGCCAGGCGCGGAACACGTACAGGCTGGCATCCACCAGATACAGCGGCGGGCGCGGTGCCACGGCGGGGGACGGAACGCTCATCTCAACCATTCCAGTCCTGCAGCAGGGCCGCCGGGTCCGGACGGTCGCGCTCGGGCGCCTCCGTCTTCGGCGTGCCGATATGGATGAAGCCGGCAATGCCTTCGTTGTCGGCCAGCCCCAGGTGGGCATGGACGGCCGGGTCGAAGGCCATCCAGGCGGTCAGCCACTGGGCGCCGAACCCGAACGCCTGCGCGGCCTGGAGCAGGGCAAAGCAGACGCAGCCGGCGGTCATCAGCTGTTCCTGCTCGGGCACCTTGGGGCTGGGCGTGTGGCGGGTGACCACCACAATGACCAGCGGGGCGTGCGAGAACCGCTGGCGGTCCTTCTCCAGCTGCGCCTCGGACACGTTGGGGTCGCGCTGGCGGCTGCGCTCGGCCAGGAAGGCGCCCAGAGTGTGACGTGCATCGCCGGTGATCCGCAGGAAGCGGAACGGCACCAGCTTGCCGTGGTCGGGGACGCGCACGGCCGAGGCGAGCATCCGCGCCAGGGTCTGCGGGTCCGGCCCGGGCTCGCCCAGGTGTCGGGCGGGGACGGAACGGCGCATGTCCAGCGCCTGCAGCGCAGCGGGAAGCAGCATGGGATCTCGATCGGCTTTCACGGGCCTCCGATTATAGTCGCGGCAGTTTGTGACACGGCCTTGGGCGTTCTCGGTGCAATTTGCGACAAAACGTGATGAACATCACCTAATTAACGGGCGGCGTTCACGTGGCTGTACTCGCTTCCCGCGACGGCTCCCCGTACGATACAAGGCCTGCCGGCGCCCCGGTCATGAGGTATGAAGTGAGGACTGCTTCACTGTCCGCTACCGGCCGGCCGGCCTACGATCCGTACGCAGGTGCATGGGGTGTACCTGCGTCGGCTGTATTCACGCTGCTTAGAGTGCCTGCGAGGGTGGGGAGCCTTTTCGCATGATCGCCACGCCCACTGCTACGGGCCATCCGGGTCGCAATGCCGCGCTGCTGACGCTTGCGCGCGATGCGGCGCTGCCTGCGCTGGCTGAATCGTTCGCGACCGTCCTGGCGCGCTTCGACGATGTGCTGTTCGACCGCGCCGGTACCGCAGGCGCGTCGCAGCTGCTGTTCCTGGACGGCATGCGCGAACTGCGCCGCCGCCGCGAGGACATCGTGGTCGGCTTCCGCGCCCATCTGGCCCGCGCCTGGTCGGCGCTGGAGCAGGGCGAGCCGCTGTCGGCCGAAGCCACCCTGGCCGGCCAGATCGAGGACGGCCTGAGCCTGGTTCCCGAGCACGTGCTGGAATCGCGGCTGGCCGTGCGCAATTTCGCCACCGTGCTGCTGCGCGACTGGAAACCGGTGCTGGCCCGTCTGGACCGCCGCCTGGGCATGATCGCCGGCGGCCTGGAACTGAACGCGGACACCAACCCGATCAGCCCCGAACACATCGGTGTGGCCATCCACGAGGCCTTTGCCGACTGCGAGCTGGCCCCGGAAGTGCGGCTGGTGCTGATCAAACTGTGCGAGCGTGACCTGCACGCCCCGATTGGCAAGCGCTACGAGAAAGTGGACGAACAACTGGCCGCTGCCGGCGTGATGCCGCAGATGGCCGCGCCGCGGCGCCCGGCCCCGCGCCCGCCGACGCCGCGCGATGAGCTGGACGAGCTGGTCGACGCGCTGGACACGGCACAGCAGGGCAATGACGACGCGGCCGCGCCGGCCTGGGCCCGGCGGTTTGCCGACCGCTGGGCCGAAAGCCGTGGCCGCATGCAGTCCTCGCACGGCGCCAGCAGCTATGCCGGCGGCGCGGACGGCGCCGACGGCCTGAGCGGCAACCAGGGCATGCTGCTGGAAGCCCTGCATGAACTGCTGCAGCAGACCCGCCATGTGCGCGAAGACGCCACCTCCGCCGCGAGCGTGGCGGTGGGCCAGCAGCGCCCGCTCAGCCAGCGCGAAATGATGTCGGTGCTGTCGCTGCTCCAGGCCACGCCGAGCGCGACCCTGCGCGCGGCGATCGGCGAGGACGGCGAATCGCTGGCCCAGCGCCTGAAGAGCGAAGTGCTGTCCGGCGCCACCCGGCTGGGTGTGGACCCGGGTCAGGCCCGGCTGGACCCGCAGGACGAGGACGCGATCGACCTGGTCGGCATGCTGTTCGACGTGATGCTGGACGAGCGCGACCTGGAAGGCCGCTCGCGCGAGCTGATCGGTCGGCTGGTGGTGCCCTTCGTCAAGGTCGCCATGCTCGACCGCCGCATGTTCGTGCAGAAGACCCACCCGGCGCGCAAGCTGCTCAACTCGCTGGCCGAGGCCTGCGAGGGCAATACCGGCGAGAGCCAGGCCGAGCGCGTGCTGATGGGCAAGGTCGAGGAGATCATCGAGCGGCTGGTGGCCGAGTTCAATGAGAACCTCGCGATCTTCCTCACCCTGGAAGAAGAATTCCGCGATTTCCTGGCCCAGCACCGGCGCCGGATCGAAATCGCCGAGCGGCGTGCCGCCGAAACCCAGCGCGGCCAGGAAAAACTGGAAATGGCGCGCACCCGTGCGGCCGCCGAACTGGACCGTCGCATTGCCGATGCCACCCTGCCGCAGGCCATCGGCGAGTTCCTGCGCCAGCCGTGGCAGCACCACCTCACCTTGAGTGTCCTTCGCGAAGGCGAAGACGGCGCGTCGGTGGGCGAGGCGCTGGCCCTGGCCGACGGGCTGCTGGACGAGGTGGCCGAAGCGCGCCGCCAGATCGTCGGCAAGCCCTGGCTGCAGGCCTGGCACCCGGCGCTGCGCAAGGTGTTTGCCAGCGTGGGCGTACATGCCGATGCCGCCACCAGCGCCATCGACGCGCTGCACGACACGCTGCAGGGCATCGCCGAATCGCGTCCGGAGCTGGAGCGCGCGCTGCCGGAACTGCCGCAGGTGGTGCTGCCGGCACCGCCCGCACAGGAAGCCCCGGCGGTGGAGCTGGGCAGCAAGGTGGATGTCAGCGACTTCGACAATGCCGATGCCGACCGCTTCCGCGGCATGGAGATCGGCAGTTGGCTGGACTTCGTCGACAAGGACGGCAAGGTGCAGGCCGGCAAGCTGTCCTGGGTCAGCCCGATCTCCTCGCGGCTGCTGTTCGTCAACCGTCGCGGCGTACGCTTCTGCGTGGCCTCGCCGGAAGAACTGGCGGTGATGGTGCGGCTGGGCCGCCTGCGCGCGCATATCGACGACGGCGCCTTCGACAGCGCCATGCAGGGCGTGATCGACCGCCTGGACACCAAGAACGCCACCGTCCACTAGGCCGACCCAGCGCCCGCCGATCAGGTTACGATCACGGCACTATCCGCTGAACGACGGGGACAGGCATGGCTGTCGAGGTGTTGGTGGTCAAGGAAGGCGCGCCGGGGGAACGGCGCGTGGCAATGACGCCGGAGACGGCGCGCAAGCTGGCCGCGCTCGGCGCAACCGTTCGCTTCGAGGCCGGTGCCGGGCAGGCAGCCGGCTTCCCGGATGCGGCGTACCTGGACGCCGGCGCGCAGGCAGCCGATGCCAGCGGCCTGTCCACGGCCGATATCGTGCTGTGCGTGCAGCCGCCATCCCCGGCCCAGTGGGCCCAGCTCAAGACCGGCGCCACCCTGGTCGGCATGCTCTACCCGCAGGCCGATGCAGGCCGTGCAGCGACCATCCAGTCGCGCGCGCTGCATGCGTTCCCACTCGAACGTCTGCCGCGCACCACGCGCGCGCAGTCGATGGACGTGCTCAGTTCGCAGGCCGGCATGGCCGGTTACAAGGCGATGCTGATCGCGGCCCAGCGCGCGCCGCGCTTCTTCCCGATGTTGACCACGGCCGCCGGCACCATCCGCCCGTCGCGGGTGCTGGTGGTGGGGGCCGGTGTGGCCGGACTGCAGGCGATCGCCACCGCGCGCCGGCTCGGCGCGCAGGTGGAAGGGTTCGATGTGCGCCCGGAAACCCGCGAGCAGATCGAATCGCTGGGCGGCAAGTTCCTCGACCTGGGGGTCAGTGCGGCCGGTGAGGGCGGCTATGCCCGCGCGCTGACCGAGGAGGAGCGCGCCGAACAGCAGCGCCGGCTCGGCGAGCACCTGCGCCTGGTCGATGTGGTGGTGTGCACCGCCGCCGTGCCGGGACGGCCCGCGCCGCGGATCCTCAGCACCGCGATGGTGCGCGGCATGAAGCCGGGCAGCGTGGTGGTGGACCTGGCCGCCGAGACCGGCGGCAACTGCGAGGCGACCGTGCCCGGGCAGACCATCGACCTGGACGGCATCACCGTCGACGGTCCGCTCAACCTGGCGAGCCAAGGCGCGGTACACGCCAGCGAGATGTACGCGCGCAACCTGTACAACTTCGTCGCGCTGTTCCTCAAGGACGGTGCGATCGCCTTCGACTGGACCGACGAGCTGCAGGCCAAAACCCGCTGGCAGGGCGCGGACGCCGCCGGCTGAGCCGTGGCCCGGCGGCAGCGCTCAGGGCTTTCTGGGCGCGGCGCGCGGCTCGATGATGGGGTTGGCCTTGAGCCAGTCCTGGCGCTGCTCAGGGGTCATGCGCGCCCAGCGGGCGCGCAGCTCATCGCGCTGGGCCGGGTTCATCGTGCGCATCTGTGCGAACAGCGCGCGGGCCTGCTCGCGCTGCTCGGGCGACATGTTCTCGAAGCGGTGGCGGCCCCGCCGCGCCAGTTCGCGCTGCTCGGGCGTCATGGTCTGCCAGCGCTGCCCATGCTGGAGCATGCGCTCGCGTTGCGGCGGCGGCGCATCGTTCCAGCGGTCGCGTACCGGCGCGATCAGCGCCTCGCGCTGCTGCGGCGTCAGCTGCTCCCAGTTGGGCAACGGTGAGGTCTGTGCCCAGCCGGTCGCCGCCAGCGACAGCAACGCCAGACCCAGGATCAGTCGCGGTTTCATCGGTTTCACTCCATTGCCAGGTCGGTGCCGGCCAGCCACACGTAGAGATCGGGATTCTCGTCGAGGACGTCGACGCCGTCATCCACCGTCGTCGCGACGGGCAGGGCGGCCGGACGCGGCGGGCTGACCGTGAAACTGTAGCCCAGACCCAGCGCGGCGACTGCCGAGCAGGCCGTGGCCAGCCACCAGCCGTGCATGCGCGGGCGTGGCGACGTGGCGTGGCGCGCACTGCGCAGCCGCGCCAGGGTGGCCGGGGAAAGCCGGGAAACCGCCTGCGCATGGAGCTGCTGCAGGTCGGCGTCGGTGCAGGAAGAAAGCGGCGGGCGGCTCACGGGTCGATCTCCAGGTGCTGCTGCAGCGCCACGCGGGCGCGCGAAAGATGGGTTTTGACCGCGCCTTCGCTGCAGCCCATCGCGCTGGCGGTGGTGGCGCCATCGAGCTGCTGCAGCACGCGCAGGGTGAAGGCCTCGCGCTGGCGGGCCGGCAGCTGGCGCAGGGCGGCCACCAGGCGGGTGTAGCGGTCACGCTGTTCGTGGGCCTGGGCCGGGCCGGGCGCGCTGTCGGCCCAGTCGATGTCGTGATCCTCCGTGGCCGCGTCGGTACTGCGCCAGAAGCGCAGGCGGAAGCCGCGGCGGCGCTGCAGATCCACCACGCGGCGGCGCAGGATGCTCCAGAACAGCGGCGCCCACTCCGTGGCGGGTTTGTCGCGGTAGGACAGCATCCGCAGCATGCTGTCCTGCACGGCATCGAGGGCGTCGTCGCGCTGGCGCAGGCCGGCTTCGGCAAAGCGGAACGCACGCGGGCCGACATCGGCCAGGAACGCGTCCAGCGATACCGGCAGCGTCGCATCGGTCTCGGTGGGCAGCGTCGGCAGGGGGGGACTCACCAGCACAGGGTAGCGCTCGCGCAGGGGGACAAGGTGAGAACGCCTCAGCGCGCCATCGGTTGACCGGCCTGCAGAACGGTTCAGCGCATGGTTATGATGGGCGGGACGGGATCACCGCCTGGGAGACAGACTGCAATGAGCGACGGGTTCGTGGCGTTGTACATCTTCATGCTGGCCGCCATCGCCGGGCATGTGATCATTTCACGGGTGCCGGTGATCCTGCATACCCCCCTGATGTCCGGGTCCAACTTCATCCACGGCATCGTGCTGATCGGTGCGATGGTGGTGCTGGGCCACGCGCAGACGCCGCTGGAGAAGATCATCGGCTTCATCGCGGTGGTCCTCGGCGCCGGCAATGCGGCCGGTGGCTACGTGGTCACCGAGCGCATGCTCGACATGTTCAAGCCCAGCGCCAAGCGCGACGCCGGGGAGAAGGCGCCTTGAACGTGAGCACCGCGCAACTGCTGCAGTGGCTGGTGCAGGTGAGCTACCTGGTTGCCGCCACGCTGTTCCTGCTGGGCCTGCAGCGCATGGCCTCGCCGATGACCGCGCGCAGTGGCATCCGCTGGGCCGGGCTGGGCATGCTGATCGCCACGGTGGCAACCTTCTTCCTGCCCGATCTGCACAACGTGCCGCTGATCCTGGCGGCGGTGGCGATCGGCACCGGCGTGGCCTGGTGGTCGGCCAAGCGGGTGGCGATCACCGACATGCCGCAGATGGTGGCGCTCTACAACGGCATGGGCGGTGGCTCGGCCGCGGCGATCGGTGCGGTGGAGCTGCTGCGCTTCTCGTTCCTGGCCAATCGCGATACCGCGCACTGGAGCGAACAGGCCATCGCCGAACTGGCCGCGCGCCAGCCCTCGGCCACCGTGCTGGCACTGGCGATCATCGGCTCGGCGATCGGTGCTGTGTCGCTGTCCGGTTCGATCATCGCCTGGGCCAAACTGGACGGGCGGCTGGACCGCCGCGTCACCTTCCCCGGGCAGCAGGCATTCAACCTGGCGGTCGCGGTGGCGATGGTCGGGCTGGGCATCTGGGCCGGCGTGAGCCTCAGTCCGGTGGCGATCATCGCCTTCTTCGTGGTCGCGCTCGCCCTGGGCGTGCTGATGACCCTGCCGATCGGCGGCGCCGACATGCCGGTGGTGATCTCGCTCTACAACGCCTTTACCGGCCTGGCCGTGGCATTTGAAGGGTATGTACTGGGCAACGAGGCGCTGATCATCGCCGGCATGATGGTCGGCGCGGCCGGCATCCTGCTGACCCGCCTGATGGCCAAGGCCATGAACCGGCCGATCAGTGGCGTGCTGTTCTCCAACTTCGGCGGCGGCGGGACCGCGCAGGAGATCAGCGGCGCGCAGAAGCCGATCGAGGCCAGCGACGTGGCGGCGATGCTCGCCTTCGCCGAACGCGTGGTGATCGTGCCGGGCTACGGCATGGCCGTGGCGCAGGCCCAGCACAAGGTCTGGGAGCTGGCGCAGCGTCTGATCGAGCGCGGCATCAAGGTCAAGTTCGCGATCCACCCGGTGGCCGGGCGCATGCCCGGGCACATGAACGTGCTGCTGGCCGAAGCCGGCGTGCCGTACGACCTGATCGCCGACATGGACGACATCAATCCGGAATTCCCCAACACCGATGTGGTGCTGGTGATCGGCGCCAACGACGTGGTCAACCCGGTCGCGCGCACCGACCCGGCCAGCCCGATCTACGGCATGCCGATCCTGGATGTGGTCAACGCGCGCAACGTGGTGGTGATCAAGCGCGGCAAGGGCACCGGCTTTGCCGGCATCGAGAACGCGCTGTTCTACGCCGACAACGCGCGCATGCTGTACGGCGATGGCGCCGGCGCGGCCAGTGCGCTGGTCAGTGAACTGAAGGCGCTCGACGGCGGGCATTGACCGCCGTCGGGAGCCACCGGGGGTGCCGGCCAGCCGCCGGCATCACCGCGCCAGCCACCCGCCGACCACCAGCGCGACGGCCAGCCAGATCGCTTCGAGCGGCCCGTTGGCCAGCTGGATCAGCGTGCTGGCCATGAATGGGCCCATGCGCAACGCAGATTCCCACGGATTGAGCCCCATCGAGCCGCCCAGGTAGGCCGAGGCGATGAACCAGTTGGCCGCCAGGGCCACCAGCACGGTGGCCAGCATGGTCACCACCACCCGGGTGGCCCCGGGCCGGAAGGTGCCCAGCCGCAGCATGAGCACCACGTCCAGGGCCGCCAGAACGGCCATCCAGCCGGCCTGTTGGCCGCTGAGGAGGGCGATGAACAACCAGGCCAGCGTGGCCGTGGCGATACCAAGCAGCAACAGCGGGGGCCAGAGCCAATGACGGGGCCGGGCAGACACGGACGTGGGCGACATTCGATCTTCCTGTAAGTCCCCACAGGATACCGGCTTGCGTGGCGACCGGCGCGTGGCCGGCGGGTGGGCTAAAATGGCGGCCTTGCGGGAATTGGCCGCGACCCCATATCCATCCACATGTATTCCCGTAGCAGTGAACCTGTCCACTTCGAACGCGACTGCGAGGCCGTCATGGTCCCGCAGGGCGAAACGGTGACGCTGCCGGCCGGCAGCTATGGCTATATCACCCAGGCACTGGGTGGCAGCTACACCGTGTTTGTCGAAGGCAATCTGTTCCGCATCGCCGGCAAGGACGGCGACGCCATCGGCAAGGAACCGCCGCCGGCGCTGGAACTTCCGGAAAACGCCTCCGACGAGGAAGTGGAAAAACTGGTGTGGCAGCAGCTGCGCACCTGTTTCGATCCCGAGATTCCGTTCAACATCGTCGATCTGGGCCTGGTCTATGAAGTGGACCTCAAGCACCTGGACGATGGCCAGCGCGAGGTGGACATCAAGATGACGCTCACCGCGCCGGGCTGTGGCATGGGCGAGATCCTGGTCGACGACGTGCGCAGCAAGCTGGAAATGATCCCGACGGTGGCCGAGGCCGACGTCGAGCTGGTGTTCGATCCGCCGTGGGGCCGCCACATGATGTCCGAGGCCGCCCGGCTCGAAACCGGCATGCTGTAACCGCTCCGCCGCGCGTTTGGTGGTGGTGGCGTTCCCCGTAACCAGAACAGGAAATATCCGGTGTCCCAGTCTTCCGTGAGCTTCAGCACCACCCGTTCGGCCCACCCGCGCAGCAGCGAGGAGCGCGATGGCATTCTGGCCGCGCCCGGTTTCGGCCTGCACTTCACCGACCACATGGTGGAAGTGCGCTGGGACAAGGACACCGGCTGGCACGATGCCAGCGTGCGCCCGTATGGCCCGCTGCAGCTGGACCCGGCCGCGGCGGTGCTGCATTACGGCCAGGAGATCTTCGAAGGCATCAAGGCCTACCGCCACGCCGATGGCTCGATCTGGACCTTCCGCCCGGATGCCAACGGCCGCCGCCTGCAGCGTTCGGCGCAGCGCCTGGCGCTGCCGGAACTGCCGGTGGACATCTTCGTCGAATCGCTCAAGCAGATGATCGCCGTGGATGCCAGCTGGGTGCCGTCGGCCGACGAATCCAGCCTGTACTTCCGTCCGTTCATGATCGGCGATGAAGCCTTCCTCGGCGTGCGCGGCGCACACAAGGCCGGCTACTACGTGATCGCCAGCCCGGCGGGTCCGTACTTCGCCAAGGGCGTGGCGCCGGTGTCGATCTGGCTGTCCACCGAATACGCCCGCGCCGCCAAGGGCGGCACCGGTGCGGCCAAGTGCGGCGGCAACTACGCCGCCTCGCTGCTGCCGCAGCAGAAGGCGCAGGCGCAGGGCTGTTCGCAGGTGCTGTTCCTGGACCCGGTGGAAGGCAAGTACCTGGAAGAGCTGGGCGGCATGAACGTGTTCCTGGTCTACAAGGACGGCACGCTGGTGACGCCGGAACTGTCCGGCAGCATCCTCGAAGGCATCACCCGCGAAAGCATCCTGCAGCTGGCCCGCGACCGCGGCATGAAGGTCGAAGAGCGCAAGGTGAGCATCGACGAGTGGAAGCAGGGCGTGGCCTCCGGCGACATCGCCGAAGTGTTCGCCTGCGGCACCGCTGCGGTGGTCACCCCGATCGGCCAGCTCAAGGGCGAAGGCTTCGCGGTGGGCGACATCAACGCCCCGGCCGGTGAGGTGACGATGTCCCTGCGCAAGGAACTGACCGACATCCAGTACGGCCGCCTGCCGGACCGCCACGGCTGGCTGGTGCGCCTGGACGCCTGATCCGGTCCACGCCCTGATCGCGTTTTCCCGAAGGCCCGCCTGGCAACAGGCGGGCCTTCGCGTATCTGCGCCTGCCGCGCGGTGGCATCTGCAAGTCGTTGTTGCGCAACGAGATGTCCGGGATTTGTCGGGAGAGACAGGAAATGGACTTGAAAAGCCCGTTCATGTGGCGGTTTCTGTCGTGAAAGTTCCTTCACCTTCACAAACCGTTGACCCGAAAAGTCTCAGATCGGAAGTTTCACAAGACTGAAAAGGCATTGACACGTTGTTGCGTGGCGGCGAAACCAATAGCGTCCGTCGTCGGGCGGTTTTTGTTAGGGGAAACCGATCCAACAACCGGTCGCGATCACTGCCAAAGATCCGTAGCCACGGATCGCGCCGGATTCTCGCCGCATAGACGGCATCCTTCTGTCTGAAAGGGAAATCCGATGTCTCATGATTCGCAACACCGTTTGCGTCAGCGTGCATTGGTTGTACTGGGCGCGTCCGTACTCACCTCGCTGCTGCTGGCGTCGCCGGCAATGGCCGGTGACGTGCAGCTGAGTGGGTTGTCCTCGGCGCCGACCCACCAGCGTTTCATCGTGAAGTACAAGGACGGCAGCAGTGCAGTCGCCACGCCCACCGCACTGGCCAGCTCGCTGAAGGCAGCCGCCAGTGCCGTGCCCGCCGCCCAGGGGCGCGCGCTGGGCCTGCAGAAACTGCGTCAGCTCGCCATCGGTCCGACTGTGCTCAAGACCGATCGTCCGCTCGATCATGCCGAATCGGAACTGCTGATGCGCCGCCTGGCGGCCGACCCGAACGTGGAATACGTCGAGGTCGATCAGCTGATGCAGGCGACCCTGGTGCCCAATGACGCGCGCCTGTCCGAGCAGTGGGGCTTCGGCACCAGCAACGCCTCCATCAACGTGCGCCCGGCCTGGGACAAGGCCACCGGTACCGGTGTGGTCGTGGCGGTGATCGATACCGGCATCACCAACCATCCCGATCTCAACGCGAACATCCTGCCGGGCTACGACTTCATCAGCGACGCCGCGATGGCGCGTGATGGCGGCGGCCGCGACAACAATGCCAACGATGAAGGCGACTGGTACGGCGCCAACGAGTGCGGCTCCGGCATCCCGGCGTCCAACTCGAGCTGGCACGGTACCCACGTGGCCGGCACCATTGCCGCAGTGACCAACAACAGCACCGGCGTGGCCGGTACCGCCTTCAATGCCAAGGTCGTGCCGGTGCGCGTGCTCGGCAAGTGCGGCGGCTACACCTCCGACATCGCCGATGCGATCGTGTGGGCCTCCGGCGGCACCGTCAGCGGTGTGCCGGCCAATGCCAACCCGGCCGAAGTGATCAACATGTCGCTGGGCGGCGGTGGCACCTGCTCGACCACCTACCAGAACGCGATCAACGGCGCGGTGTCGCGCGGCACCACCGTGGTCGTGGCTGCCGGCAACAGCAACACCAATGTGTCCTCGTCGGTGCCGGCCAACTGCGCCAACGTGATCGCGGTGGCTGCCACCACCTCGGCCGGCGCCCGCGCCAGCTTCTCCAACTACGGCGCCGGCATCGACATTTCGGCACCGGGCCAGGCGATCCTGTCCACCCTCAACAGCGGCACCACGGTGCCGGGCGCAGCGTCCTACGCGTCCTACAACGGCACCTCGATGGCGGCGCCGCATGTGGCCGGCGTGGTCGCGCTGGTGCAGTCGGTGGCGCCGACGGCGCTGTCGCCGGCCGCGATCGAGACCCTGCTCAAGAACACCGCGCGCGCACTTCCGGGCGCATGCACCGGCGGTTGCGGTGCGGGCATCGTCGATGCCGATGCCGCGGTCACTGCCGCGCTCAACGGGACTGGCCCCGGCCCGGGCACCGGCACGGTGCTGCAGAACAACGTTCCGGTCACCGGCCTCGGCGCCGCCAGCGGTGCATCGCTGGCCTACACCGTGAACGTGCCCTCGGGCAGCGCGCAGCTGAAGGTCACCATTGCCGGCGGCAGCGGCGATGCGGACCTGTACGTGCGTTCGGGCAGCGCCCCGACCGACACCGTGTACAACTGCCGCCCGTACCTGAGCGGCAACAATGAAACCTGCACCATCAGCGCCCCGGCAGCGGGCACCTGGCACGTGCGGGTGAAGGCCTACACGACCTTCTCCGGCCTGAGCCTCACCGCGCAGTACTGATCGACGGCTGCAACGAAGACGCCCCGGCATGCCGGGGCGTCTTCATGTCCGGCAGGTGGCGGCAGTGACTCAGGCTTCTTCGAACCGGTTGGCCGCCACGTTCTTGCGTACCTGCTCCGGATTCCAGATGCGGCCGTTCATGGCGATGTACACGCCGCTGGCCAGCGACTGCACCGCGCCGATCGCACAGCCGATGTTGAACTCCGCATCCGAGCCACGGAAGCGTGCCGGGCTCAGCGCGCCGGTCATGACGATGGTCTTGTCGGCGATCGACTTGAGCACCTTGCCGGTCTGTACCATCGAGTCGGTGCCGTGGGTGACCAGCACGTGGCGGGTCGGCTGCGCGGCGATGGTCGCGCGGATCAGTTCGCGGTCGTCATCGGTGATGTGCAGCGAATCCTTGCGCAGGATCGGAATCACGTTGAAACGGAAGGTCACACCCAGCTCGCGCAGGATCATCCCGATCTGGGGATCGCCGATCTGGTAGTCCGACTTGTCGTCGAAGTAGATCTTGTCGATCGTACCGCCGGTGGTGATGATCAGTAGTTCGTCCATTGCAGCAATCCTGGGTTGACGGTGAGCCGGGCAGCGTCGCCGCGCCCGGCCGCCATGATACCGCGCGATCCCGCAGAGCCGGGCGTCGCCCGTCTGCCGTTACCCCTTCTTCCCGAACCGCCTGCGCAACCCCGGTGCGCTCGCCACGGCGATCACCGCCAGCGCCAGCACCAGTTCGCTCCAGGCCCACACTGCAATCTCCGGATGGCTCCAGGCGCTCATCACCCCGTGGCTGAACCAGAACAGCGCCAGCACGCCGGCCCAGAACGCGGCCTTGCCCCGACGCACCAGCACGCCCACGGCCAGCAGCAGCGGCGGTGCGGTGAACACCAGCTGCGTGGCCAGCCAGTGCTTGTCATGCGCGAACCACAGCGCGTACAGCCCGGCCAGCGCCGCCAGCAGCAGGGCGAGCACGACCTCGGTCGCGCGCGCGCTCATGCCAGCCGCCGCGCGATGTCGGCCACGCGCCGGCCCAGTGCCCGGGCCAGGATGGCCTCGTCTTCGCTGGGCGTCGGGTCATCGTTGGCACCGGCCACATGGCTGGCGCCATAAGGGGTGCCACCGGTGGTGGTGTGGCTCAAGGCCGGTTCGGTGAAGGGAATGCCCACGATCAGGCAGCCGTGGTGCAGCAGCGGCACATGCATCGACAGCAGCGTCGACTCCTGGCCGCCGTGCAGCGACGCGGTCGAGGTGAATACCGCCGCCGGCTTGCCGGCGAGCGTGCCGTTGACCCATTCGGCGCCCAGCCCATCCAGGAAGTGCTTCACCGGGGCGGCCATGTTGCCGAAGCGGGTCGGGCTGCCCAGTATCAGGCCGTCGCACTCGGCCAGATCCTCCACGCTCACGTACGGCGCCCCTTCCTCGGGCACCGGCGGCCGCGCGGTCTGGGTGATCGCCGCCACCGGCGGCACCGTGCGCAGGCGCGCGGTCATGCCGGGTACTTCGCCGATGCCCCGCGCAATCTGGCGGGCAAGCCGGGCCACCGAACCGCCGCGGCTGTAGTACAGCACCAGGATCTCCGCCATCGCGCCTTCATCTCATCTTGGGGGCCAGCGGTCAGTATGGCGATGCGGCGGGCGCAGGGCGAGCGCGGCCGATGCGTCCACGTCCGGCCGCATCGGGTACCCTTGCGCCGATGGAACCTCTGGACACCCTCAACCTGTGGATGGAGCGTGTGCGGGATCGCGCGCGCGCCGCCAGCTTCGGCCGCTTCCTGTGGCGCCGCTTCCTCGACGACCGCCTGTTCCAGGCCGCCGCGTCGCTGGCCTACACCACCGTGTTCGCGCTGGTGCCGCTGGCGATCGTGGTGTTCGGGGTGCTCTCGGCCTTCCCGGTGTTCGACCGCTGGAGCGACCAGCTCAGCGACTACGTGTTCTCCAACTTCGTGCCCAATGCGGCGCGCGCGGCCGAAGGCTATCTACGCCAGTTCTCGGCCAGTGCCGGCCAGCTCACCGCGGCCGGCTTCATCGCGCTGGTGGTGTCGCTGCTGATCACGCTCAACAGCGTCGAGCAGACCTTCAACCAGATCTGGCGGGTCAGCTCGGCGCGGCCCAAGCTCACCCGTTTCCTGGTCTATTGGACGGTGCTGACCCTGGGCGCGATGCTGGCCGCCGCCTCGCTGGCGGTGTCGGCACGGGTGTTCGCGCTGCCGCTGTTCGGCACCAGCGAAGGCCGCTGGCTGGCCAATCTGTCGCTGGGGCTGGCGCCGGTCCTGATCGAATTCGTCTGCATCATGCTGGTCTACCGCGTGGTTCCGCACCACACGGTCAAATGGCGGCATGCGATCCCCGGCGCGATCCTGGCCGCGGTGATGCTGGAGCTGGTGAAGTGGGGCATGGGCGCCTACCTGGGCAGCTTCCAGTCCTACCAGAAGCTCTACGGCACGGTGGCCTTCGTGCCGATCCTGCTGCTGTGGATCTACCTGTGCTGGGTGTCGGTGCTGCTGGGCGCGTCGCTGGCGTCCTCGATTGCCGCGTTCCGCTACCAGCCGGCAGACCTGCGCCTGCCCACCGGCTATGAGATCTATGGCCTGCTGCGTCTTATCGGACGGTTCCAGCAGGCGCGCCAGCAAGGCCGCAGCCTGGACGACGACGAGATCCTGAGGCTGGAGCCGATGCTGACCGACTCGCTCCTACAGACCATGCTGTGCGACCTGGAAGCGATCCGCGTGGTGCGGCGAGACGAGCAGGGCGAATGGCTGCTGGCGCGCGACCTGGACAAGCTCACGCTGTCGGATCTGTACGAAACCACCCAGATGCGCATCCCGGTCAAGGAAGCGTACCTGCCCTACCGCGACGACAGCCTGGGCGACGCCTCGGTGGCCGCGCTGGATGCGCTGCGCCTGCCGCTGCGCGAACTGCTCAAGCGCCGCGTCAGCGACATCTATGTAAACCTCGGAGACACACCATGACCGCCAAGCCCCTGCTGCTTGCGCTGGGCCTGCTGGCGCTGGCCGCGTGCAACAAGCCCGCCCCGACCGCGCAGCCCGAACCGGCCGCGGCGCCGCCGGCAGCCCCTGCTGCCGATACGGCATCCGCGCCTGCGGCCACCCCCGACACCGACCGCCGCACCGTGGAACGCCCCACGCTCAAGCTCAAGGCGCTGGACGGCAGCGACTACGATCTGGCCGCGCATCGTGGCAAGTGGGTGGTCGTGAACTTCTGGGCGACCTGGTGTGCGCCGTGTCGCAAGGAAATGCCGGAGCTGTCCGCGCTGCATGCCATGCGCGACGAGATCGAGGTAGTGGGCCTGGCCTACGAGGACATCGAACCGGCCGAGATGAAGGCGTTCCTGGAGAAGCGACCGGTGACCTATCCGATCGTCATCGTCGATACGTACAACCCGCCGGAAGACTTCGCGATTCCGCGTGGCCTGCCGTTGACCTACCTGATCGCGCCCGATGGCACGGTGGCCAAGGAGTACCTCGGCCCGGTCACCGCCGCGGACATCGAGAAGCGCATCGCGGCCCGATAACCGGCCCCGGGGTTGAACGCAACGTCCCCCCGTAGAGCCGGGCTCTGCCCGGCTGCTTTTCTTTTGCCGGGCAGAGCCCGGCACCACGTGTCGAAGGTCTCGATGGGGTGCAGGACGCTGAAATGCTCGGTGTGCAGCTTGCCCTTCAGCGGCGGCAGCGCCAGCACCGGCTCGTCCACGCGGGTGTCGGGCAGGCGGTCCAGCAGGTTGCGGATCAGCCCCAGCCGGCCGCGCTTCTGGTCGTTGAAATCGACCAGCGTCCACGGCGCCTCCTCACGGTGGGTGGCGCGCAGCATCGTCTCGCGCGCTTCGGTGTAGGCGCTGTACTTGCTGCGCGACTTCAGGTCCACCGGCGACAGCTTCCAGCCCTTGAGCGGATCGAGGTGGCGCTCGGCGAAGCGCTTCTCCTGCTGTACCTGGTCCACCGTCAGCCAGTACTTGAACAGCACGATGCCATCGTCCACCAGCAGCTTCTCGAACACCGGCGTCTGCGCCAGGAACGCGCGGTACTGCGCTTCGGTGCAGTAGCCCATCACGTGCTCGACGCCGGCGCGGTTGTACCAGCTGCGGTCCATCAGCACGATCTCGCCGGCGGCCGGCAGATGTGACACGTAGCGCTGGAAATACCATTGGGTGCTTTCGCGGTCGGTGGGCTTGGGCAGCGCCACCACCTTGCACTGGCGGGGATTGAGGTGTTCAGCGATGGCCTGGATCGCACCGCCCTTGCCGGCGGTGTCGCGGCCTTCGAACAGCACCAGCACGCGCTGGCCGGTGTGCTGCACCCAGCGCGCCATCGCGGCGAGTTCCAGTTGCATCGGTTCCAGCAGTTCCTGGTATGCCTTGCGCTTGAGCTTGCCCATCCAGCCGCTCCGGTGGTCGTCGTGGAGGATCGAGCCTAGCGCACCGCAGGATCAGAGCGTGTGTTCGCCCTGCCAGCCGCGTTCGCGCGCCATGCCCTCGACCGCGGCGGTGAAATCCACGGCGAACGCCGCCATGTCGAACAGGCCGCTGCGCGTGCGTTGCACGGCCAGTTCGGCACGCAGCGCCTGCAGCGCCTGCGCATCGTTGCCGAGCTGGATGGCCGTGGCGATGAAGGCGCGGTCATCAACGGCATTCATCCGGGCCAGTCCCAGATGGTGATTGAGGCTGCCGGCCACGCGCGCGGCGAACGTACTGCCCGGGCAGGTCAGCACCGGGCAGCCGGCCCACAGCGCATCGGAGGCGGTGGTGTGGGCGTTGTAGGGGTGGGTGTCCAGGAACAGGTCCGCGTGCTGGTAGCGGGCCAGGTACTCGGCGTGGGGCAGGCGCGGCATGAACACCAGGCGTGCCGGGTCCACGCGCGCGTCGCGGGCCGCCGCACGCAGCCGCGCATCGGCGTTGCCGGGGCCGGACAGCAGCCACAGCACGCTGCCGGGCACGCCCTGCAATACCGCGAACAGACGCTGCATGCTGCGCGGGGTGAGCTTGTAGCTGTTGTTGAAGCAGCACAGCACCACGCCGTGTTCGGGCAGGCCGCAGGCGGCGCGCGACGGCGGCAGTGTCATCGCGCGCGTGTTGTCCGAGGGCTGGAACGCGCGCGGCAGGCGCAGGACCTGTTCGCTGAAGGCCGGGGCCAGCGCGTCGGGCAGCACGAATGCGTCGGCCAGCACGTGGTCGATCCACGGTGCGCCGGACGTGCCCGGATACGCCAGCCAGTTCACCTGTACCGGCGCCGGGCGCATCGCCAGCACCTGCGGCGTGCCGCCGCCGCCCCAGCCACGCAGGTCGAACAGCACATCGATGCCGGCGTTGCGGATACGGGTGGCGATGTCCTGGTGGCTCTGCCCGCCCACCTCGTGCAGCACGCTGGCCGCCGCCTTCAGGCGGGCGCGGATGTCGCTGCCGTCGTCGCCGTTGAGCGCGAACAGATGCAGCTCCAGCCGGTCGGCGCGGCCCAGCTGCTCGAACAGGGCCACGGTCAGCAGCCCGGTTGGATGGGCGCCGAAGCCATTGGAGAGGAAGCCCACGCGCAGCCTGCCGTGGCCACGCACGGTTGCCGGGGGCAGGGGAGCCAGGCCCGCCCCGACCGCTGCCGCGCGCTGTCGCGCGCAGGCCAGCTGTTCGGCGGCGCTGGCGTCTTCACTGAGGAAGGCGAACGGCTCGACCACCGCCTGGCCCTGTGCCACCGCCTGCCGGACCTGGGCGGACAGCCGGTCCAGATCGCGCCAGTCGCACAGGCGGCGCTGCCAGTTGAGCAGCTGCGCGGTGATGTAGGGTTCGCCGGGCAGCAGCCGGTGTGCATGGCGATAGGCATCGGCGGCGGCCTCGGGCTGGCCGGCATCCTCCAGCGCATGGCCGAGCCACAGGGCGATGCCCGGATGCTGCGGTACCTGCTCGGCCGCCCGGCGCAGCAGGGCGGCTGCATCGCCGGGGTGGCCCTGCATCCAGCGGGCACGCCCGAGCCGGGCCAGTGCTTCGGGGTGATCGGCGCGCAGCCGCAGCGCCTGGGTGGCCGCCGCCGCGCCGGGGGGGGGGGGGGGCGAATCTGGGTTTGAGTTTTCTAACATCACCCCTAAAAGGAAGGCGGCAGGCTGGCGCTGCACGGCCTCGCGCAGCTGCTGCCGTTGCAGGTCCGGCGCGCTCACGCTCAGGGGCCGGCCGCCAGCTGCGCCAGTTCGTCGGCCTGGTGCTCGTGGATCAGTCGTTCCACCAGCGTATCGAGCTCGCCGGCAATGATGTTGGGCAGGTCGTACAGCGTCAGCCCTTCCACACGGTGGTCGGTGATCCGGCCCTGCGGGAAGCTGTAGGTGCGGATGCGCTGGCTGCGGTCGCCGCTGCCTACCTGCAGGCGGCGGCTCTCGGCGGTGGCGGCGGCCTGCCGGCTGCGCTCGGCGTCGAGCAGCTGTGCCTTCAGGCGCTTCATGGCCTTGTCGCGGTTGGCGTGCTGGCTGCGCTCGGTCTGGCATTCCACCACCACGCCGGTCGGCAGGTGGGTGATGCGGATCGCCGATTCGGTCTTGTTGACGTGCTGGCCGCCGGCGCCGGACGAGCGGAACGTATCCACCCGCAGGTCGGCCGGATTGATCGTCACGTCCTCGACATCGTCGGCTTCGGGAATGATCGCCACGGTGGCCGCCGAGGTGTGGATGCGCCCCTGCGACTCGGTGGCCGGCACGCGCTGCACGCGGTGCGTGCCCGATTCGAACTTCAGCTTCGAGTAGGCGCCGCGACCGACCACCCGGGCCACGATTTCCTTGTAGCCGCCATGTTCGCCGGGGCTGTCCGATTCGACCTCCACCTTCCAGCCCTGGCGTTCGGCGTAGCGGGCGTACATGCGGAACAGGTCGCCGGCGAAGATCGCCGCCTCGTCGCCGCCGGTACCGGCGCGCACTTCCAGGAACAGGTTGCCGTCGTCGCGCGGGTCGCGCGGTACCAGCAGCAGGGCCAGGTCCTGGTCGAGCTGCTCCAGGCGTTGCTGGGCCGCGGTGATTTCCTCCTCGGCCAGCTCGCGCAGGTCCGGCTCGGCGCGCATCGCCTCGGCCGCGGCCAGGTCGGCCTTGGCCCGGGCTTCGTCGGCCAGTGCGGTGGCAATCGGCTGCAGCTGCGAGAACTCGCGCGAGAACGCGCGGAAGCGTTCGTTGTCGCCGACCACGCCCGGGTCGGCAAGCAGGCGTTCAAGTTCTTCGCGGCGCTCGGCCAGCGCTTCCAGCTTACGGCGCAGGGTCGGCGTCATCATTCCTCACAACAGGGTGCTGATAGCCCGGCTTGGCCGGGAACAGGCGCTCGGCGGCGCGGGTCAGTTCAGTATCGCCGCTCAACGCCGCCGCGCGCAGCGCGGCCGTCGGCGGGTGCAGCAGGCGGTTGGTCAAGCCGTGCGCGAGCAGTTCCAGCACGTCCTCGGCGGGTTTGCCGTTGGCCAGCTGCTGTCGGGCTTTTTCCAGCATCTCCGTCCGCGTCGCATCGCCGTAGGCGCGCAGTTGCCGCAGCGGCGCCTGGTGCGCGCCGGCCTGCAGGGTTTCCACGAACCGGGCGACCTGCAGGTCGATGATCGCCTCGGCCTCGGCGGCGGCTTCGCGACGGCTGCGGCGGTTGTCTTCGACCGCCCGCTCCAGATCGTCCACCGTGTACAGGAAGGCATCGCTGAGATCGCCCACGCCCGATTCGATATCGCGCGGCACGGCCAGGTCGAACAGCAGCATCGGCTTGTGCCGGCGTGCCCGCAGCGCGGCAGCGACATGCGCCTTGGCGATCACCGGCTCACGCGCGGCGGTGGCCGAAAACACCACGTCGGCTTCGCCGAGGTGACGCTCCAGTTCGGTCAAGGGCAGGGCGACGCCGCCGTGGCGGCTGGCCAGGTCCTGGGCATGGGCGAGGGTGCGGTTGGCAATCAGCAGCCGGCGCACGCGCCCCTCGCTGAGATGCCGCGCCGCCAGCTCGATGGTCTCGCCGGCGCCGACCAGCAGCACCGTGGAATCTTCCAGCCGGGCGAACGAGTTCTGCGCCAGGCGCACCGCCGTGGAGGCCACCGACACCGGATTGGCGCCCACCCGGGTATCGGTGCGGGCCCGCTTGGCCACCGAAAAGGTCTGCTGGAACAGGCGGTCCAGGCGCTGGCCGAGCAGCCCGTGATCGCGCGAGGTGGCCCAGGCGTCCTTCACCTGGCCCAGGATCTGCGGTTCGCCCAGCACCATCGAATCCAGGCCGGTGGCCACCCGGAACAGATGGCGCACGGCGTCCGCATCGGCATGCTGGTACAGGTAGCCGTGGAGCTGGCCGGCGTGGCTTTCCAGCCAGTCGGCCAGGGCCTGCCCGGACTCGGCGATGGCATACAGCTCGGTGCGGTTGCAGGTGGACAGCAGCACCGCTTCGGCCACCTGCGGGGTGTCACGCAGCGAGGCGAGCGCCCGCGGCAGCGCATCGCCGCCAAAGGACGCGCGTTCGCGCAGTTCCACTGGCGCGGTCTGGTGGTTCAGTCCGAGCACCCACAGGGTCATTGTTCAGTTGCTTGCGATAAGCTGCTGGCCATTCAAGTCGTCATTTTAAGGCTCAGATGCCCCCGATGCCCGCATTGATTCGCATCTCCAGCGTTCTGCTGCTGTCTTTGTTCACCGCCAACGCCCTGGCGGCCCGTCCGGCCACGGTTCCGGCGGGCAAGGACAGCGCCGCCGAGCCTGCCTCGCTGACCCCGGTCATGGCCGGCGAGTTCGCCCTCCAGGCCGGCAAGCTGGAGGACGCCGCGCGCTGGTACCTGGAGGCCGCCGAAGCCGGCCGCGACGACGCCGGGCTGGCCGAGCGCGCCACCCGCATCGCCATGCTGGCCAACGATGATGTCCGTGCCGCCCGGGCGCTGAAGCTGTGGGAGGCGCGCGCGCCGCGCTCGCTGGCCATGCGCAGCAGTGCCGCGGCCCTGGCCATGCGCCAGAACCAGGTGAAGACTGCCCAGGCCGAACTGGTTGCGGTGCTGCGCGACCCCGATCCGCGCGGCTGGAAGTTCGCCATCGCCGCCCTGGTGGGGGGCGGCCGCGACCCGGCCGTGCCGGCCCAGGTGCTGGGCGGGCTGGTGGACGCCAATGCGATCCCCAACACGCTGGAGGCCTGGCAGGAGTTCGGTCGCCTGGCGCTGCGCATGGACAAGCCCGATCTGGCCCGGCGCATGGTCGACGAAGTGGTCCGCCGCTTCCCCGATGAACCGCGCGTGGCCCTGCTGCACGCCAGCCAGTTGAGCCAGTCCGGCAAGACCGACGAGGCGCTGGCGCTGCTGCGCGGGGTGGAACCCAAAACCGCGCAGGACCCGGAACTGCGCAACGCGGTGGCGATCACCTACGACGCGATGGGCGAATCCAAGGCCGCCGAGCGCGTGCTGTCGGTCGGCCCGCAGGACGTGCAGACCTACGGCATGCGCGCCTCGCTGCTGGCCAAGCAGAACGACACCACGGCGCTGCTGGCGCTGTATACCGAGCTGTCCGGCAAGGCGACCAAGCCCGATCCGGCCCAGCGGCTGCTGCTCGGCAAGATCGCCGAGTACCTCAAGCGGCCGGCCGAGGCGGTGGAGTGGTACCACGGCGTGCCTGGCGGTCCGGAACGCGACGAAGCCCGCCTGCGCGCGGCCAACGCCCAGTACGAACTGGGCCGCACCGACAAGGCGCTGGCCGAAGTGCATGCGATCCAGTCCGACGCGACGGTCGATGACGAGGCACGGCGCGACGCCTACCTGCTCGAAGCGGAGCTGCGCCAGCGCGGCAACGACGATGCCGGCGAACTGGACGCACTCGGCCGCGGCCTGGCCGCCTATCCCGACGAGAACGCCCTGCTGTATGCCCGCGCGCTGGCCTGGGAGCGCCGCGACGACATCGCCCGCGCCGAGGCCGACCTGCGCAAGGTGCTGGTGACCGATCCGGAAAACGTGGCCGCGCTCAACGCGCTGGGCTACACCCTGGCCGATCGCACCCAGCGCTACCAGGAGGCCCTGGAACTGATCGACCGCGCCCGCGTGGCCGAGCCGGACAACGCCGCCATCGTCGACAGCTACGGCTGGGTGCTCTATCGCCTGGGTCGCAACGAACAGGCGCTGGTGCAGCTGCGGCGCGCCTGGAGCCTGGCCAAGGATGCGGAGATCGCCGCCCATGTCGGCGAAGTGCTGTGGGTGCTCGGCCGCAAGGACGAGGCCCGCCAGTTCTTCGACGAAGCCCGCAAGCTGGACCCTGACAACCGCGCCCTGCAGCGCGTGATCGAGAAATACGGCGTATGAACCTGCAGTTCCTGAAACCTGCCGCGGCCCTTGTCGCGGCCCTCTCGCTGTCGGCGTGCGTATCGCTGGACGAGCGCAAGGCCCCCTCCGCGCCGGCGGTGGTGACCACGGTGTCGCCCGCCGCGCAGCAGGCCGAAAGCGCCCGCGTCGCGGCGGTTCTCGCGCAGCCGCAGTGGGCGTTCCAGGGCCGGGTGGCCATCAACAAGGGCCGCAACGGCGGCAATGGCCGCATCGACTGGCAGCAGCAGGCCCACCAGTACGTGGTCGAGCTGAGCGCGCCGGTGACCCGCCAGAGCTGGAAACTGACCGGCGACACCCACCACGAAGGCGGGCGGCTGGAAGGGCTGGACGGCGGACCGCGCCAGGGCGACGACGCCCAGCAGGTGCTGCTGGAGGCGACCGGCTGGGATATTCCGGTGAACCAGCTGCCCGACTGGGTGCGTGGCCTGGTGGTCGACGCTGCGGGCCCGGCCGAGCAGGTCGAGCGCGACGGCGAGGGCCGCCCGCGCCGCGTGCAGCAGATGGGGTGGCAGATCCAGTACCTGGACTGGTACCCGGCGGAGGGCGATCGCCCGGTGCTGCCGCGGCGGATCGAGGCGGTCAACGGCGACGCCAAGGTGCGCCTGGTGGTCGACAGCTGGGTGCTCGGCACCCCATGAGCGCGCCGGACCTGAACGCCGGCTGGTCGTACTGGCCGGCGCCGGCCAAGCTGAACCTGTTCCTGCAGATCACCGGTCGCCGTGCTGACGGCTATCACCAGCTGCAGACCGTCTTCCGCCTGCTCGACTGGGGCGACCGGCTCCGCCTGCGGCTGCGCGAGGATGGGCAGGTCCGCCGTGACGGGCCGTCGGTGGCGGGTGTTGCCGAGGCCGATGACCTCGCCGTGCGTGCGGCGTGCCTGCTTAAAAATGCGGCAAACGTCTCTCAAGGTGCCGACATCGGCATCGAAAAGCACGTTCCGGCCGGCGGTGGCTTCGGCGGCGGTTCGTCCGATGCGGCCACCGTGCTGGTCGCCCTGAACCACCTGTGGGGGGCAGGGCTGGACGTGGACACGCTGGCGGCGCTGGGCCTGCAGCTTGGTGCGGATGTGCCGGTCTTCGTGCGCGGCCACAACGCGTGGGCCGAAGGGGTTGGCGAGCAGCTGACCCCGATGGACCTGTCGCCGGCCTGGTACGTGCTCGCCGATCCCGGCGTTCACGTCCCGACGGCTGCGCTTTTCGCATCACCGGATTTGACGCGCGATGCCCCAGTGGCGAAAATAGAGGACTTCGCTTCCGGGTCTTTGCTCGGGAATGCGTTCGAGCCGGTCCTGCGCCGCCGCGAGCCTGCCGTTGAGGCGGTGCTGGTGGCGTTGAGCAGTATCGGCCGGGCACGACTCACCGGGTCGGGAAGCGGTTGTTTCGTCGAGTTCACCACGCGCACTGCCGCAGAGCAGGCGTTGGCGGAGTTGCCGGAAGGACTGCGGGCATGGGTGGCTGCGGGCGTGGAGCGCTCGCCACTGCTTGATGTACTCGAGCGTTATTGATTTTTGATGCAGGGGCGTCGCCAAGAGGCCCAAGGCACCAGGTTTTGATCCTGGCATTCGGAGGTTCGAATCCTCCCGCCCCTGCCACTTGCGGATGTTTTGCCGCGAACCCTTGCGCACGCGATCTGCGCGGGCGCGGTCGAACCTCCGCAGTGTCGTCACCGCCGACGCCTCCGGGTGCCTGCGGCAGAGTTCTCCGCCAATCGCTCCCGCCCGAGACCGTCCCATGATGCAAGAATCCCCCAACCTGCTGGTATTTTCCGGCAACGCCAACAAGCGCCTTGCGCAGAGCATCTGCAAGGAACTGGGGGTGCGACCGGGCAAGGCACTGGTCTCGCGCTTCTCCGATGGTGAAGTGCAGGTGGAAATCGAAGAGAACGTCCGCAAGCAGGACGTCTTCGTGATCCAGCCGACCTGCGCCCCCAGCGCCGAGAACCTGATGGAGCTGCTGGTCCTGATCGATGCGCTCAAGCGCGCCTCGGTCAACAGCGTCACCGCGGTGGTGCCGTACTTCGGCTACTCGCGCCAGGATCGCCGCATGCGCTCCTCGCGCGTGCCGATCACGGCCAAGGTCGCCGCCAAGATGTTCAGCGCCGTGGGGGCCGACCGGGTCCTGACGGTGGATCTGCATGCCGACCAGATCCAGGGTTTCTTCGACATGCCGGTCGACAACGTGTATGCCTCGCCGCTGCTGCTCGCCGATATCTGGCGTGCCTACGGCACTGAAAACCTGATCGTGGTGTCCCCGGACGTGGGTGGTGTGGTGCGCGCGCGCGCCGTCGCCAAGCGCCTGGACGATGCCGACCTGGCGATCATCGACAAGCGCCGTCCGCGCGCCAACGTCTCCACCGTGATGAACATCATCGGTGACGTCGATGGCAAGACCTGCGTGATGGTCGATGACATCGTCGATACTGCCGGCACCCTGTGTGCGGCCGCTGCTGCCCTGAAGGCGCGTGGCGCGCTCAAGGTGGCCGCGTACTGCACCCATGCCGTGCTCTCGGGCCCGGCGGTGGACAACATCAACAACTCCCAGCTCGATGAGCTGGTGGTGACCGACACCATCCCGCTCAATGAAGCGGCGCGGGTGTGCAGCAAGATCCGCCAGCTCAGCGTGGCGGAGATGCTGGCCGAAACGATGCGCCGCATCGCCTTCGGCGAGTCGGTCAGCTCGCTGTACGTGGATTGATGCTGTCGAAATGAAATTTCCGGCTGCCGGCAACGGCAGACGGGTCCCGGGTACGTCTGGTCGCGGACGTACCTTCAACCGCCACGCCTTCGGGCACGGCAACTACTGGTAGTGCAAACATGTCGAAGACTCATGAAATCAAGGTCACCGCTCGTGACGTGCAGGGCAAGGGTGCGAGCCGCCGCCTGCGTCACGCCGGCGTGATCCCGGCCGTTGTGTACGGCGGCGACGCCGCTCCGATCAACATCAACCTGGACCACAACCAGATCTGGCTGGCCCAGCAGAACGAGTGGTTCTACTCGTCGATCCTGGACCTGAACCTGGACGGCCAGGTCACCAAGGTGCTGCTGCGTGACATGCAGCGCCACCCGTTCAAGCAGCTGATCATCCACCTGGATTTCCTGCGCGTGAACGAGAACGAGGCCCTGACCGCCAACGTCCCGCTGCACTTCATCAACGAAGACACCTCGCCGGCTGGCAAGGCTGCCGACGTCGTGGTCACCCACGAACTGAAGGAAGTGACCATCTCCTGCCTGCCGAAGGACCTGCCGGAATCGATCGACGTCGACCTGGCCGACCTGAAGGCCGGTGACGTGATCTACCTGTCGGACATCAAGCTGCCGAAGGGCGTCGAGATCCCGGCCCTGGCCCAGGGCAAGGACCACGACGACGCGATCGTCACCGCCAAGCACGGCAAGGAAGACGCTGCCGACGAAGCGCCGGCCGCAGAGTAAGTGGTTGCGGCGTCTGTCCTTCGGGGCAGGCGCCGTTTCTGTATGTGCCGGCACAGGGCTGGTACCGACGAAGAAGAGTGATGACAGGATTGCGATTGATCGTTGGTCTGGGCAACCCCGGACCCGAGCACGCCCAGACCCGGCACAACGCCGGGTTTCGTTTCATTGACGCCCTGGTCGAGCAGGCCGGCGCGCGCTGGAGCGTGGACAGCAAGCTGTTCGGCGAGACCGCCAAGGTCGACATCGCCGGGCAACCGGTGTGGCTGCTCAAGCCCGCCACCTTCATGAACCTCAGTGGCAAGTCGGTCACCGCCGCGCAGCGCTTCTGGAAGATCGAGCCCGAAGAAACCCTGCTGGCGCACGACGAGCTGGACCTGCCGCCTGGCGTGGCACGGCTCAAGTTCGACGGTGGCCACGGCGGCCAGAACGGCCTGCGCGACACCATCCGGCTGCTGGGGCATGGCAGGTTCCACCGCCTGCGCATCGGCATCGGCCATCCCGGCCACAAGGACCGCGTGGTCCCGTGGGTCCTCGGCCGCGCCGGCAAGGATGACGATGTGTTGATCGGCCATGCCATCAACGACGCCATCGATGTACTGCCGTTGGCAGTGAAGGGCGACTACAGCGAAGCCATGAAGCGCCTGCACACCCCGAAATGAACCCCCCCGGCAGGCACGCAGCAATCCGGTAGGTACACGTAGCAACCCGGTAGGTACCGACCGCTGGTCGGTACGGAAAATGATCGGTAAAACGGTGCCCCACGGCGCGCCCTTTTACCAATCACTTTCACCCCAGAGGTTGTCAAAGATGGGTATCAAATGCGGCATCGTCGGTCTGCCCAACGTGGGCAAGTCGACCCTGTTCAATGCGCTGACCAAGGCGGGCATCGCGGCGGCCAACTTCCCGTTCTGCACCATCGAACCGAACGTCGGCATCGTGCCGGTGCCGGATCCGCGCCTGAACGAGCTGGCCGCGATCATCAACCCGCAGAAGGTCATCCCGACCGCGGTGGAATTCGTCGACATCGCCGGCCTCGTCGCCGGTGCCGCCAGCGGTGAAGGCCTGGGCAACAAGTTCCTGGCCCACATCCGCGAAGTGGATGCGATCACCCACGTGGTGCGCTGCTTCGAGAACGCCGACGTCATCCACGTCAACAACAAGGTCGACCCGATCTCGGACATCGACACCATCGATACCGAGCTGGCTCTGGCCGACCTGGACAGCGTCGAGAAGGCGCTGAACCGCGCCGAGCGCGCTGCCAAGGGTGGCGACAAGGAGGCGGCGGCCCGCAAGCCGGTGCTGGCCAAGCTGCAGGCCGCGCTGTCCGACGGCAAGGCCGGCCGCACCGCCGGTCTGGACGAGGAAGAGAAGGCCCTGGTCCGCGACCTGTTCCTGCTCACCCTCAAGCCGGTGATGTACATCGCCAACGTGCTGGAAGACGGTTTCGAGAACAACCCGCACCTGGACGCCGTGCGCGCCCGTGCCGCCGAAGAAGGCGCGCAGGTGGTACCGGTGTCGGCTGCCATCGAAGAAGAGCTGTCCCAGCTCGACGACGAAGACCGCGACACGTTCCTGGCCGACCTCGGTCTGTCCGAGCCGGGCTTGAACCGCGTCATCAACGCCGCCTACAACCTGCTCGGCCTGCAGACCTACTTCACCGCTGGCGTGAAGGAAGTCCGCGCGTGGACCGTGCGCAAGGGCGCCACCGCCCCGCAGGCGGCCGCCGTGATCCACACCGACTTCGAGAAGGGCTTCATCCGCGCCGAAACGATCGCGTATGACGACTTCATCAAGTACAAGGGCGAAGCCGGCGCCAAGGAAGCCGGTCGTCTGCGCCTGGAAGGCAAGGAATACCGCGTCCAGGAAGGCGACATCCTGCACTTCCGTTTCAACGTCTGATTCCACCGACGAGGAACACCCGCAACGCCCCGCCTTGAGCGGGGCGTTTGCGTTTGGGCGGGCGCCCGAGGCGGTAGTAGGTGCCGACCGTTGGTCGGCACACCTTCTGCTGGACACTAATTGACCATTCCAGAAAAACCTTGCCCTGCAACGCTCACACAGGCTTGTCCACAGCAAACCCCCGCGGCTCTCCACGTGCCATGTGGAAAACCCGCGCCCGTCGATGCGCTGCACGTCGCAACCAGGTGGGTACCGACCATTTGCCGCGGTGGGTGCCGACCTCTTGCCCCGGTGGGTGCCGACCGTTGGTCGGCACACCTCCCGCTGGACAATAATTGATCACCCGTCAAAACCCCTGCGCCGCAACGCTCACACAGGCTTGTCCACAGCAAACCCCCACGGCTTTCCACGCCGCGTGTGGAAAACAGCTGCGGCCGGACCCCGATCCGCTCCCGCCAGCACTGGACAATTATTGACCACCCTTGGAAAGCGCTGCGGCGCAACGCTCGCACCGGCTTGTCCACAGCAAACCCCCACGGCTTTCCACGCGTCATGTGGAAAACCCACGCCCCTGCGCTGCGCCCAAAAAAAGACGGAGGCAGTGCCTCCGTCCTTTCCACAGCGTTCCTGGCGGTGCGCCTTACAGCGGCGTGCCGCCGAACTTGTGGGTGTACTGCAGGTTGATCGTGCGGCCGACGGTATCGAACCAGGACACGTCGTAGTACGGGTACGAGGTGTAGGTGGCGTCCTTCGGCGGCATCTTGTTGCCCACGTTGACCACCGACAGCGACAGGCGGGCGTGGTCGTCGAAGCGGTACTGCACCGACACGTTGTAGCGGTAGGTCGCGCCGATCCACGGGCTGTCGCCGCTGTCCGGATCGAAGCTCTGGTCGTAGCTGTCGTAGGTCGGCAGCCGGCCCAGGCGCGAGCCGTAGACGGTGGCCGACCAGGCGTCCTTCTCCCAGGTGATGCTGGCGCTGGTCTTGGTGCGCGGGATGTCGAAGCCGCTGTTGACCGCGAACTGGTCTTCGACCACGTCGCCGGCAAACTGCTGGAAATCGTGCGTCTTCACCCAGGTGTGGTTGCCGCTGAAGATGAAGTCGCCAAACGTCGTCGGCAGGCGGTAACGCAGGCCCACATCGATGCCGCGGGTGGTTTCGCGGGCGATGTTGATCGGGTTGACGTGCACGCCATACAGGCGGCCATCGCTGGTGCGGGTCACCCGGCTGATGGCGTCCACGCAGGTCGGCGAGGTCGGGTCCGCACCGCCCAGGCGGCAGGCCGCTTCATCGCGCAGGATCGAGCCCACGTCCATGTCCCGCACCTGGTCGCGCATGTCGATGTCGAACCAGTCCACCGACAGGTCCAGGCCGATCGTCGGCGACCACACGAAGCCGGCGCTCCACGACGTGCTGGTTTCCGGGTCGAGCCTGCGGTTGCCTTCGCGCGTGCGGATCAGGTTCTCCTCGTAGTCCGAGCAGTCGTCGGCCTGGTCCAGCTGGCAGTTGTAGTAGTCGTTGTTGCTGGTTTCGTCGTTGCCCGGCCCGGCGTACACGTAGTGCAGGTCCGGCGCGCGGAATGCGGTGCCGTAGGAGCCGCGCACCAGCAGCGTATCGATCGGGCGCCACTCGATGCCGCCACTCCAGGTGGCCTTGCCGATGCTGTTGCCCGAGTAGCGGTACTGGTCGAAGCGGCCGGCCACGCTCACGTTGAGCGTGTCGTGCAGCGGCAGGCGCAGCTCGGCGGCGGTGGCCCAGCGGTTGCGGCTGCCGTGGCCATCGGAGTCCTTCCAGCTGTAGTAGTAGTACTGGGTGGCCAGCGGATCGGGGTTGAGCGCGTAGGACTGATTGCCGAACTCGGCCGTGGCCGCGAAGCCGGCCTTGCCGCCCGGCAGCTCGAACAGCTCGCCGTTGGTCAGGGTCAGCGCGGCGGTGTCGGTGCGCGACTTGGGCGTGTAGGTCGTGCGCGCGGCGATCGAATCGTACTCGGCGCGGCTCAGCGGACGGTACAGGCGCGCCGGATCGGCGTTGAAGATCGGGAAGACGTTGTCGTCATCATCGGTGTACTCGCCGAGCTGCTCGCCCAGGAACAGCGCGTTGGCCTTGGCGGCCACGATCTGCGGCCAGCGGATCGACGACTGGTACTGCGAATGGCTCAGCGAGGCCTCGTAGTCCCACGCCCCGGTCAGGGTGCCCTTGAAGCCGGTGGTGATGCTGAAGGTCTTCTGGGTGCTGCGGATCATGCCGTTGCGCAGCCCGCCCATTTCCTCCGGCGAGAACTGGCGCTGCCAGAACTCGACCTGGTCGGTGGCCTGGTTGTAGAAGTAGCCATCCTCGTTGCCGTCGGCGGCCATGCGGCCCCACTGGGTCACATCGCGCATCAGTGCGATGTCGTGGTAGCCCATCTGCACGTCGGCAAACCAGCTGGCGCCATTGTCGAAGGCATAGTTCAGCGACGCGTAGCCATTGACGCCGCGACGCTTGCTCAGGATCGTGCCGTAGCCGATCGAGCGGTCACTGCCGCAGTAGAAGCCGTAGCGCGCGCGTTCGGCGTAGTGGGTGCTGCCGTTGTTCTGGCCGGCCAGTGCATCGCAGGTGGCCTGGCCCGGGTCGAGGTAGTCGTCGTTCCAGTCGGTGCGCAGGTAGGCGCGGCGCGCGGCGCGGGCGCTTTCGGTGGGCGCGTCCAGGGTGGAGTCCTGCTGCGCGCGCTCGTAGGCCCACAGCGGCGTCTGCGACTGCAGGTCCAGGCTGTACACCGCACTGAAACGACCGGCATCGAAGCCGCTGGCGATGCTCATGGCGAACGACTCGCCGCCGCCCTCGCTGGTGGTCCCCATGCGCACGTCCACCGTAGTGCCGTCCACCTGCTTCTTGAGGATGAAGTTGACCACGCCGGCGATCGCGTCCGACCCGTAGATCGCCGAGGCGCTGCCGGTCAGCACTTCGATCCGCTCGATCATCCCGATCGGGATGTTGGACACGTCGGTGAAGTTGCTGCGGCCCTGGAAGGGCATCGGGAAGTCGGCGATGCGGCGCCCGTTGACCAGCACCAGGGTGTGGTTCGGGCCCAGCCCGCGCAGATCAACCTGCTGCGCGCCGGGCGAGAAATCGGCGCCACTGGCGGACTGCTGGCTCTGCGTCTCGCCGCCGTTCTGGGTCATCGACCGCAGCACGTCCGGCACGCTGGTGAAGCCGCTCGCCTGGATCTGCTCGGCGGTGATCACCGTGACCGGCGCCGGTCCTTCCACCTGCGCGCGGGGAATGCGCGAGCCGGTGACCTGCACCGTATCCAGTTGCTGCACTCCGGGGGCGGCCGTCTGGGCTGCCGCAGTTGCGGCCACACCCATCAACGCCAGCTGGATCGACCACGCCATCGCCTGTTTACGCATGAGAATTCTCGAGAAGAAAGTGTCGGCCTCGAGGGAGGCCTGTCCCCCATTCACTTTTCGCGAATGGACGGCGCGCATTTAACGCCTTTTTTACGGGCTTGACCACTGCCATGTTCTCTGGCAAAGAGTGAAAGCGCTTACACCCTCGATTTGTTCAGGGAGATCAACGTGCACAAGGCTTTCCGCCGTTTCAGACCGCTCCTCTGGGTGCTGCTGGCCGGCCTGGCGCTGCCGGCCCAGGGCCAATCTGCGCGCAGCCTGCAGGAGCCAGGCTACCGCTACTACGAGATCGGCGACCTGGATGCGCCGCAGGCCGCCCGGACCGAGCCGGCGATGATGCTGATGGGCGGTGGCGACTGGGTGCCGGCCGCTTTCGCGTGGTGGCTGGAGCGCGCCGGCCACGGTCGGGTGGTGATCCTGCGCGCGTCCGGCGGCGATGACCTCCAGGAGCGCCTCTACCGCGACATCGGCGGCGTCAGCACGGTCCAGACCCTGGTCTTCGACAGCCGCCGCGCCGCCGACGACCCCAATGTGCTGCAGGTGGTGGCCGCCGCCGATGCGATCTTCATCGCCGGCGGCGACCAGTCGCGCTACATCCGCTTCTGGAAGGGCACCGCCCTCAACGACGCCCTCAATGCCCATGTGCGCGCCGGCCGTCCCATTGCCGGCACCAGTGCCGGTCTGGCCATTCTCGGCGGCTACAGCTACGGCGCACTGGATGGTGGCAGCATCACCTCGGACCGGGCGCTGCAGGACCCGATGGGCAGCGCGGTGACCCTGGACAACGACTTCCTGACCATGCCGTACCTGTCCAACGTCGTCACCGATACCCATTTCGGCAAACGCGACCGGCTCGGCCGCCTGATCGTCTTCGTCGCCCGCGCCGCACGGGAGAGCGGGCGCCCGGACATGGTCGGCATCGGTGTGGACGAAGACACCGCGCTGTGCGTGGAGGCGGACGGCCGCGGCCGGGTGTTCAGCAACGACGACGGCTACGCCTGGCTGGTCATGCCGCGCCACACCGCCGACCGCCTGCGCGATGGCGAGCCGCTGGACTTCCACGCGATCCCGGTCACCGGCGTCGGCAGTGGCAGCCGCCTGCACCTGGACGGGTTCCGGGTTGACGATCCGGCGTTCCAGATCACCGCCGACATCCGCGACGGGGCCTTGGAACTGCAGCCCCGCTGACGCCATGATGGGGGTCTTGCCTGCCTGGAGACCCTGTCATGTTCCGACCCACCGCGTTGCTGCTGTCGTTGTGCCTGTCGAGCCCGCTTGCGTCGGCGGCCGAACCCGTCCTGGTGATCCACGGTGGGGCAGGGGTCGAGCGCAAGGATCTGTCGCCCGCCGAGGAAGCAGCGGCGCGCGCCGCGCTGCGCCAGGCGCTGCTGAAGGGCCACGCAGCACTCGCGGCAGGGCGTCCCGCGCTGGACGCGGTGACGGCCGCCATCACCGTTCTGGAGGACGATCCCACCTTCAACGCCGGCAAGGGGGCCGTGTTCACCCATGACGGGCGCAACGAACTGGATGCCTCGCTGATGGACGGTGCCACGCTGAAGGCCGGCGCAGTGGCAGGCGTGCACCGGGTGCGCAATCCGATCCTGCTGGCCGAAGCGGTCATGCAGCATTCCCCGCACGTAATGATGGTGGGCGAGGGCGCCGAGACCTTCGCCGCCACCCAGGACATCGCGCTGGTCGATCCGGCCTACTTCCGCACCGAGAAGCGCTGGCAGCAGCTGCAGAAGGCGCTGCGCGAAGAGGCTGCCGGCCAGGCGCATGCCGACCTGGAAACGGCACGTCACTTCGGCACGGTCGGTGCCGTGGCGCTGGACGCCCAGGGCAAGCTTGCGGCAGGCACCTCCACCGGTGGCATGACCAACAAGCGCTATGGCCGCGTCGGCGATTCGCCGATCATCGGCGCCGGCACGTATGCCAGCGCCACGTGCGCGGTGTCCGGTACCGGGTGGGGCGAGTACTACATCCGTACCGCTGCGGCCTACGACATCTGCGCGCGCATGCAGTACCTCAGGCAGGGGCCGGATGAGGCCGGGCGTGCGGTGATCAATGAGCGCATTCCCGCCCTCGGTGGCGATGGTGGCGCGATCGTGCTCTCGGCCGATGGTCGGGCGGCGACGCCGTTCAATACGCAGGGCATGTACCGGGGCTGGATCGGCGCCGACGGCGTGCCGCACGTGGCGATCTTTGCGGACGAACCGCTGCCGCTGCCGGGCCAATAGCCTGCAATCGCAGGGCAATTCAACATTCGTGTGAAAAAATTCAAAAAGGTTGTTGACAGAACCCTCGTTCACCCCCAAAATTCACGGCTCTTCCACCCCACACCGAAAACGCTTCGGCGCAACGGGACAGGGTGGTAAGGAGGGATACCCAAGCGGCCAACGGGGGCAGACTGTAAATCTGCTGGCTTACGCCTTCGGTGGTTCGAATCCACCTCCCTCCACCAGTTTCATGTTGTGGCAAGAGCTTCCGATGCGGGAGTAGTTCAATGGTAGAACCTCAGCCTTCCAAGCTGATGGTGCGGGTTCGATCCCCGTCTCCCGCTCCATTGAATGAGTTTGAATATATTCAAATTCGTGCCATAATACAAAACTCGCTCACGTAGCTCAGTCGGTAGAGCACCTCCTTGGTAAGGAGGAGGTCGAAGGTTCGATTCCTTTCGTGAGCACCATCTAGTGCACCACACTTCAGACGATTCGAGATAAGCAGCCATGGCCAAGGGTAAGTTCGAGCGCACCAAGCCGCACGTCAACGTCGGCACCATCGGTCACGTCGATCACGGCAAGACCACGCTGACCGCCGCACTGACCAAGATCGGCGCCGAGCGCTTCGGTGGCGAGTTCAAGGATTACTCCGCGATCGACGCCGCGCCGGAAGAAAAGGCACGTGGCATCACGATCTCGACCGCGCACGTCGAATACGAATCCACCGAGCGTCATTACGCCCACGTGGATTGCCCGGGCCATGCTGACTACGTCAAGAACATGATCACCGGTGCTGCCCAGATGGACGGCGCGATCCTGGTGTGCTCGGCCGCTGACGGCCCGATGCCGCAGACCCGCGAGCACATCCTGCTGTCGCGTCAGGTCGGCGTGCCGTACATCGTCGTGTTCCTGAACAAGGCCGACATGGTGGACGACGCCGAGCTGCTGGAACTGGTCGAAATGGAAGTCCGCGAGCTGCTGAGCAAGTACGACTTCCCGGGCGACGACACCCCGATCATCGCGGGTTCGGCCCGTCTGGCGCTGGAAGGCGACCAGAGCGACATCGGCGTGCCGGCCGTGATCAAGCTGGTCGAAGCTCTCGACAGCTGGATCCCGACCCCGGAACGCGACATCGACAAGCCGTTCCTGATGCCGGTGGAAGACGTGTTCTCGATCTCGGGCCGCGGCACCGTGGTGACCGGTCGTATCGAGCGCGGCGTGATCAAGGTCGGCGAAGAAATCGAAATCGTCGGTATCCGTCCGGTCCAGAAGACCACCGTCACCGGCGTGGAAATGTTCCGCAAGCTGCTCGACCAGGGTCAGGCAGGCGACAACGCCGGTCTGCTGCTGCGCGGCACCAAGCGTGACGACGTCGAGCGTGGCCAGGTCCTGGCCAAGCCGGGTTCGATCAAGCCGCACACCCAGTTCGACGCCGAAGTCTACGTCCTGTCCAAGGACGAAGGCGGCCGCCACACCCCGTTCTTCAAGGGCTACCGTCCGCAGTTCTACTTCCGTACCACCGACATCACCGGTGCGGTTGAGCTGCCGGAAGGCGTGGAAATGGTCATGCCGGGCGACAACGTGAAGATGGTTGTCACCCTGATCAACCCGGTGGCAATGGACGAAGGTCTGCGCTTCGCAATTCGCGAAGGCGGCCGTACCGTCGGCGCCGGCGTGGTCTCCAAGATCATCGCGTAAT